>JAAZKC010000119.1 GCA_012800005.1 Acholeplasmataceae bacterium
AACTAAAAAGAAAAAAAGACTGTAAAGTCTCAAAAGAAAATTAATTCTTCATTTCTTTACAGCCCCATTTTGGATTGTTCATCCGCCACCATCTAAGGATTACTCCTGAGGCTACATTTAAATACTAACATGTAAACTTTGTTTTTGTCAAATAACGTTATGATTTTTCTCTGTCCAACTTAAGTGTTGCTGAATAAAAATTAAATTATTTTCCCCTCTTTTCTAAATTAACCATATATTTCATACTTATGTGCAATATATAATCTATTTGATAATTCAGTAGTATCATTTAACACATCCAAAAGCAACAACAATAACTTAGTGTTTAAAACATTTGATAAAGCTATTAAAAAACACCCAAAAGCGAAACCATTATTTCATAGTGATAGGGGATTTCAATACACATCAAAAATTTTCAAACGAATGATAGAAAATCAAGACATGACACAAAGTATGTCTAGAGTTGGCAAGCGTATTGATAATGGACCAATGGAAGGTTTTTGGGGAATAATTAAGTCATAAATGTTTTATGAAAATAAATTCGATTCTTATGAATCTTTAGATAGAGAAATTAATGAATATATTAAGTTTTACAATAGCGAACGTATTCAAGTTAAATTTAAAGGCTTGATGTCGATATTCAATCGGCGTCAAGCCTCAGTTAGTAACTAGTAATTTTTTATTTATTTAAAGTGTCTACTTGACAAGGGGCAGTTCATTTGTTAATGTTAATATCTTTTCAGAATATCATGATGAGCAATATCAACTAAAATAATTAATTCTTCATTTTCAAAATACCAAATTATCCTTATGCTCATATTAATACTACTCTCATATAAGTCCTTTTGCCCTTGAATTTTCTTTGTCCGGAGCGATGGATGTAAAACATTCTCTATAAATAACTTCATTTTGTTTTGAAATTGAAGTTGTTCTATGTTTGTCAAATTATTAAAAGCCTTTTTAAAACGATCAGTATACGATAACTTATACATACGATTATTATTTACCTTTTAATGTTTTTATCAAATCATCAACATTATCAAACTTATCATATCCAATTTTATTTTCTTCTCTTAATACTTGGATTTCTTCTACAATTTTCGAAATATATTCTTTTGGATATATTGCGACAGGTTCAAGTTTTATAGAACCATTTTCAATTGATACTTCAAACTTATCTCCAACTTCTAAATTTAGTTTTTTAACAATTTCTTTTGGTAAAGTGATTTGAGACTTCTTTCTTAATTCAATAACCATAACATCCTCCTTGTTGGAATTTCCTACTTTCCTACTAATATTTTACTACAAAATTAATAATAATACAACACAATTTTTATAATAAAAGAAAAACCCGTAATTAAACGAGTTTTTCTGCATCAATTTAGTCCTACTCGAAAAACTCTTGATTTTTTTAAGTTTTTCGAGTAGAGATTTTATCATTTACAAATATTAATATAGTTATATTAAAATATTTACTATAAAATAGGATTTCTTAGTAAATAAAAAATGGTGCTCATCTTCAAGCACCATATAGTGATTATTGTTTTTACTCTTTTTTTGATTCAAAGTAATAAGTCTTTCCTAACCTAATTCTTCTTTTTTCTTCTTTATAATCTTCTTTAACTCCCATATATAAAACATGCATAACACCTAAAGTTTTCCTTACCACAAGCATATTTCCCACTTCACCAATTTTACATATTGTTTCGTATAATTCGTAACTATCTGGATCTAACTCTGCAATATGAGTCTTAAATACGTTATTTTTATAGACATTAATGGTATTATCGTCAAATGAAGCACTAATATCATATATAACATCATCAAAAGTCCATCTAATAAGTTCATCATCTATTAATTCAAATTTACCACCTAGTTTTTCATTTTCACACATCATTTCATGTAGTTTTTTAGTGTTATAAGGTATTTTAATTAAGAAATCTTCTTCATCTTTAAATGCACTATCATAACTTCCTACAATACGTATGGTTTTTGGTAATTTTGTTAAATCAATAGTATCTAAATCTAAATAATGTACAGATAATAATAATTTAATGGGTAGTTTAGGTTCTTTTTTAAAAAGTAATTTCTCTTTATTAAAATATTCATCTAAAGTATAT
>JAAZKC010000120.1 GCA_012800005.1 Acholeplasmataceae bacterium
TGATAACTCTTGTCTTTATATACACATCTTTAATTATAATATGTTATAATTATTAGGAAAGACAAGGTGATATAATGCGCAAATTTTCTAGACAATTTCAACAAGAAATTGATATAGATTTAACGAAGCCTTTAGTGTTATCAGTAAGCGGTGGCGTTGACTCAATGGTTATGTTGGATTTTTTACGCCGTTTACGATTAAAGGTTGTCGTCGTACATTTTAACCACCAAAAACGAATAATTTCAGATAAAGAAGCTAAAATGGTTCAAGATTATTGTGATCAATTCCATATTCAATATAATTATTATAGACTGACCGTTAATTCTTCTGATTTTCAAAATCGAGCAAGAATTTTAAGACATCGTCATTTAGAAGAGGTAGCCTCAAGACTTAATACTCCTTATATTTTTACAGCCCATCATTTAGACGATTTATTAGAAAATGTTTTAATAAATTTAACTAGAGGATCCAATTTATTAGGTTATGCTGGGATGAGACAAATTACTGAAATTGGTAATTATGTTTATGTTAAACCTTTTCTTTATCACGATAAAGAATCATTAATTGACTATGCTAAACGGCATAATGTTCCTTATATGGATGACGAAAGTAATTATACGGCTGAATATTTACGTAATCGTTACCGATTAACCTTAGTTCCAATTATGAAGCAAGAAAATCCTAATTTATTGCAAGTAATAAAACAATATAATCACCAATTAATTGCGGCATACGATGCAATTAGAGCTAAGACAATTGACTTTATGGAAGATCAAGATAGCATTAATATTCCTAAATTCAAATTATTCTCTCAAGCGGTTCAAGATGATATTATTGCTTATTTTCTTGAAAAGAATAAAGTAAATATTAATTACCGCTTGGTTGAAAGAATTAGAACCATTCTTCTTTCTAAAAAACCTAACCAAACTGTAACACTATCAAATCAGTTACAATTAGTTAAGTTTTATGAAAAGGCGGAAATTAAACCATCAGCTGAATTTTACTTTAGAAAAATTAAACTTAAAGAAGCTGATCAAAAAAGTAAAGTTCACATTGATGAGTTTTCTTATTCAAGTAAGAAAATTAACACCGAATCACTTCAAGTTAAAATTTCTTATGATGATATCGAGTTTCCACTTTGGGCTCGAAATCGATTAGACGGTGATGTCTTAGAATATGACTATGGCCGAAAAAAATTAAAGAAATTCTTAATTGATGAAAAAATTCCAATGGAAGAAAGACAAAACCTTTGGATTATTACCGATAATCAAGATCGAATCTTATGGATTCCAAACCACTACATCAACCAGAATTTGGGGACTGGCAAATCAATATATATAACTTTTTACGGGGGTAAAGAAAATGAGAAATGATATTTTAAAAGTACTACTTTCAGAAAATGAAATCAAAGAAATTATTAAACGTCTAGGAAAAGAAATCACTAAAGATTATCAAGGTAAAGATTTAGTGGTTGTCGGCTTATTAAAGGGATGTAACCCTTTTATGGCTGATTTAATTAGACAGATAGATTTAATGTTAGAGGTTGACTATTTAGCAGTAAGTAGTTACGATGGAACTAGAACTACTGGAGATGTCAAGATTCGTTTAGACTTAAACCAATCAGTTGAGGGTAGAGATGTTTTAATTGCTGAAGACATCGTTGATACCGGAACTACAATAACAACTATTAAAAGACTACTACTACATCGCGGTGCCAAATCAGTAAAGATAGTCACTTTACTAGATAAACCAGCAGGAAGATTAATGGAGTGTAATCCAGAATATATTGGAACTAGCGTTCCAAATGAATTCGTAGTTGGATATGGACTCGATTATAATGAAAAATATCGTAATCTTCCATATGTTGGTGTATTAAAACCAGCCGCGTATGAAAAATGAGGTGAATTATGCAGAAACAAGATAA
>JAAZKC010000121.1 GCA_012800005.1 Acholeplasmataceae bacterium
AACTTTAATCATTTGTAAATGATTATAAGATATGATAAAATTATACCGGTGAGAAAGTGTTAGACAGATTAAACATAATTGAATCTACATATGAAAAACTCCAACAAAAATTAATTGACGACATGTCAGATGTTGCCGAAATGACTAAAACTTTAAAGGAGATTTCGCAAATACAAGAAACGGTAGAAACCTACCGTCTTTTTAAACGTGTTCAAAAAGAGCTAGATGATTTAATTACACTTTTACAAATTGAAAAAGATGCTGATTTAATTGAAATGGCTGAAGTTGAAATCGTTGAGCATGAAGAAGAGTTAAATAACTTAAGAGAAAAACTTAGAATTTTATTACTTCCGAAAGATCCAAACGATGAGAAAAATATTATTATGGAAATTAAAGGCGCTGCAGGTGGAGATGAAGGAAATATCTTTGCGGGTGACCTTTTTAGAATGTATCATCGTTATGCTGATCAAATGGGATGGAAAGTTGAAGTTTTAAACGCTTATGAAGGAACTATGGGCGGGTTTGCTTCAATTGAATTTATGATTTCGGGCACTAAAGTTTATTCTTTTTTAAAACATGAAGCTGGTGTTCATCGAGTTCAAAGAGTTCCTGAAACCGAATCACAAGGAAGAATTCATACTTCAACGGCAACCGTATTAGTTATGCCAGAAGCGGAAGATGTTGAACTTGATGTTGACTGGAATGATATTAAAGTTGATACTTATAACTCAAGCGGACCTGGCGGTCAATCAGTTAACACGACTAAATCAGCAGTTAGATTAACTCATTTACCAACTAATACAGTTGTAACTTGTCAAGATGGTAAGAGTCAACATGAAAATAAAGATAAGGCTTTTATTATTTTGAAAGCCCGTTTATATCAACAAATTTTAGAAGAACAAGCAGCTAAAGATGAAAAAATAAGAAAAAGTCTAATCGGTACGGGAGACCGCAGCGAAAAGATTAGAACTTATAACTACCCACAAAATAGAGTTAGTGATCATCGAATTCAGCTAACTGTTCAAAGGCTAGACGCCATTATGGAAGGTAGATTGGAATTGATATTAGAACCATTAATTAACGAATATCAAAAACAATTACTTTTAGGAGAAGCATGATAATTAGAGATTTACTCCAATTGGGGTACGAAAAAATTGAAGAATTCAACAAAGAGAGAACGGCAGCCAAGCTATTACTTTCAGGTTTACTTGAAATGTCATATAGTGATATGTTTATTAATTTTGATAAAGAAATCACTAATGAAAAAGCTGAAGAATATTTAGAACTTTTAGATTTTTACGTTCTTGAGAATGTACCAATACAATATTTAGTTGGATCAACTAATTTTTATGGTAGGAGATTTAATGTTGATGAACGCGTTTTAATTCCTAGACCAGAAACTGAATATTTGGTTGATAAAGTTATCAAAAAATTACCAAACGACTTAAAAGTTTTAGAAATAGGTACTGGTAGTGGTTGTATCGGGATTACCTTGAACTTAGAAAAAAACTATCAAGTTGACGCAACTGATATTGATGAAGATGCTTTAGCGGTAGCGAAGACTAATAGTAAAATGAATGAAGCTGATGTTAATTTTATTCAATCGGATTTATATGAAAACATCAAAGAAAAATACGATTTAATTATTTCAAATCCGCCATACGTATCAGAAACTGATGAAGTTGAAGATAGCGTGTTATTTGAACCAGAAGTTGCACTTTATAGTGATTATTTTGGAACAATGCATTTAAGTTTAATCATCTTGGGGGCAGTTAAACATTTAAATGAAGGCGGAATGATTATTTTAGAACACGGACACAAACATGGGTTATATATTCAAATGTTTGTTAGTCACTTTATACCAGGGTATCGAGCCTTTACCTTAAAAGACTTACAAGGTAAATATCGTTATTCGGTTATTAGAAAAAGGGGATCAATATGGAAAAGGGACAAGTAATTATTTTCCCAACAGATACCATTTATGGTATGGGATGCCAACTCTATGATAAGGTCGCACTAGAAAGAATTTATGAAATTAAAAAAAGAAGTCACGATAAAGACATTCCTATTTTAGTATCGAGTATTGTTCAAATTAATGTTATCGCTAAATATGATTCTAAAGCGTTAAAAGTTATGCAAAATTTTTGGCCAGGACCACTAACCTTAATTTTGCAATCAACACCAGATTTTTACAATAAAACTGGAGATAAAACGATTGCAATTCGGATTCCTGATCATTATGTCGCAATTGAGTTGATTAACAATTTTGGACCACTTAGAACGACTTCAGTTAATATTAGTGGTGAAGCACCACTTAATAAAATTGAAGATATTAGAAAACAATATGGTGATGTAGTTGACCACATTTACGGAGAACATGTAGGCCATTACATTGGTATCGCATCAACTATTGTTGATATTTCCAACGGATCAATAAAATTAGTTAGAGAAGGCGCAATTCCATTTGAGGATATTTTAGCTGTTTATAACAAATAATCTACGGTTGTAGATTATTTTTATATATAAAAATTTATAAAATAGAGGTGTAATTATGAAGGTTGTTATTGCAAACGATCATGGCGGTTATGAATTAAAACGTCACTTATTAAGTTATTTTGAAGCTAAAGGGATTGAAGTAGTTAATTTAGGGACTAATTCAAACGAATCAGTAGATTATCCGGTTTATGGCGAATCACTTGCAAGAGAAGTATTAAAAGGGGAATATGACTTTGGAATTGCGATTTGCGGCACTGGAATTGGTATCAGTATGGCAGTTAATAAATTTCAAGGAATTAGAGCAGCTTTAATTTATGATTTAAATACCGCAATGCTAGCCAAAGAACACAATAATGCTAACGTTATTGTGTTAGGGGGAAGAACACTAACAAATAAAAAAGCTGAAGAATTAATTGAAGCTTTTATGAATTCGAAATTTGAGGAAAGACATCAACATAGATTAGATTTATTAGGAAAGTTGGGGGAAAAGTAATGAAAAAATTAGTAGTGATGAGCCATCCATTAATTGATCATAAGATGGCAAAAATTAGAGACAAAAACACTCATCCAAAAGAATTTAGAGAAAGTGTTTCTGAAATCGGAGCTCTTTTA
>JAAZKC010000122.1 GCA_012800005.1 Acholeplasmataceae bacterium
GCATAGTTTTCAGTGATTGTTTTGTCACAGAGTCTTTTGGTAGATAAGAACTCATATCATAGTTAATTTTAACTATCGGTGCTAAAGCAATCGAAACAACTAACAATAATGAAAAGATAACTATAGTAATTATTTTTCCTTTTTTTGATAAAAGTCTTTTCATAGTTTCCTCCTCTTTTTTAATATTTCAAATACTCATTTTAATTATACATTTTAAATGGTCATTTTTCAAGAAATTATCTTCAAATGAAATATGAAATCGTATTTAAAATTACGTTTGAATTTTTTTAAAAAAACTAAGTCCTAAAAACTTAGTTTTCTTAACTGTTATCTTACATTACCATCTTCTAAAGCTTTTTTTCTAACACTCTCTATTACGGCTTTATGAACCCCCATATCTAAAACGCTAGGAATAATATAATCACTTCTTAAATCATCTTTAACATAATCCGCTATCGCATGAGCCGCACTTTCCATCATATGATGAGTAATACTTTTAGCATTAGCTAACATTGCCCCTTTAAATAACCCAGGAAAAACAAGCGCATTATTAATTTGGTTTTCATATAAGTTAGAACCACTTCCAACTACTTTAGCACCCGCTTCTTTGGCGAGTGTTGGCGTAATTTCTGGAATTGGATTCGCTAGTGGAAAAACAATTGGATCTTTTTTCATTAGTTTAATCATTTCTTTTGTAACAATATTTCCAACACTAACGCCAATAAAGACATCCGCATTTTTTAATGCGACACTTAAATCACCTTTAATTAACCTATGATTTGTCTTTTTTGCAATATCTTGTTTAGCATTATTAGACTGTTGTTCATCTTTAGATAAAATACCAGTTCTATCTACTAATATTAAATCTTTAGCTCCTAAGAAAAGTAAAAATTCCGCTATCGCAATTCCAGCAGCTCCAGCACCATTTATTACAATCTTAACATCTTCAATTTTCTTATTAACAATCTTTAAAGCGTTTATTAAGGCCGCAGCGGTTACAACAGCTGTTCCATGTTGATCATCGTGAAATACTGGAATATCTAATTCTTCTTTTAATCTTTGTTCAATTTTAAAACAACGTGGCGCACTAATATCTTCTAAATTTATTCCCGCAAAATTACCCGCTATTAGTTTAATGGTTCTAATAATTTCTTCCATATCTTTACTAGCGATACATAAAGGAATCGCATCAACATCCGCAAAATGTTTAAATAAAAGTGCCTTTCCCTCCATTACTGGCATTCCCGCAAGTGGACCAATATCACCTAGTCCTAATACCGCTGTTCCATCGGTAACAACTAATACTTGATTAGCTCTATTTGTAAGTAGAAATGATTTATTAGGGTCTTTTTCTATTTCTAAACAAGGTGTTGCAACCCCAGGTGTATAGGCTAACATTAAATCTTCTTTTGTTTGAAGATTTACTTTTGTTTTAGTTTCAATTTTGCCTTTCCACTCATAGTGTTTTTTTAAACTCTTTTCGCCAATTGTCATTTTATCAGTCCTTTTGTATTGTAGTTAATTCTTTTCTTCTACGTTTTCTCTTTTCTTCTAATCTTTCGTGGAGTTCTTCTATTCTACGTCTATATTCTTTTTGTTCATAAATAAAATGTTTAATGTTAACAATTAAACTCGCAATAGCCGCAATTAAAATAATACTTCCAATAATTACATACATTTTCATTTTAAATGTAACTGCATTATCAACTACTGCCTGCATAAAATTAAAGGGCACGACAATAAATGCTCCCACCCATAATAAGTCCTCACTTACATGAGCCACTAATATTAATGCGATAATCTCAGTTAGTGCTACTAAAACTCCCATTTCATAATCATGAAATATTGAGAAAAACAATAAAACTGTAAATGGTCCAAGTATCGCAACAAAGGTAGGCGCTTCCGTATTATAGTGATGCATTCTAAAAAAATCATACACTAAAAAGAATCCTATTAGTAATGTTATTACAGCCAAAATTCCATTAGTAATCGCAAAAAGAGAAAGAGTTATTGGCGCAAAAAGTTGGCCTAATAACGGCCCTCCTACTACAACCCCAATTTTTAATATTGAAATAAATACCATTACTAAGTATTTACCAGCTATCATTGCGAATACCAAAGCCAAAATAATACATAAACTATAAAGTGCATATCCAATCATTTCATAGTTAAATGTGCCTGTAAAAAAATGGGCTAAACTGTCTAATACTTTTACTATTATCGATAGTCCAAAAAAAGTATATAAAATAATTTTACTTTTATTCATTGATATAATTAATTATATTCAACTAATCTTGTAGTATAAATTTTTCTACTATTTTCAATTGGCGTCACTTTACAAATTTTATCATAAAAAGCTTTTGTTCTTTCAGAAACACCACCAATAATTGCGTAGGCATAACCATCATTATATAAAGCTTCTAAACACGTTAAAGTTAAGGCTTGACCAATCTTTTTACCACGATAATTAGGATCAACACCTAATGGTCCAAAAAAACCTTTTGCGGTCGCATCATAACAGGCAAACCCAATAATTTTTTTATTATCTACCGCGATAAAACATGTTGGGTTAGGTCTATATAAAGCCGCTTTCGCTTCTGATGCCCAACTAGTGTTAAAATTAGTTTTAATAAAATCGACTACTTTATCACTATTAGGAGAAAGTACTCTAATAATTTTATAACTGCACTCTTCTTTTTTCTTAAAATCTACTTCATATAAATCTACTAATAAATCATAATTTGATGCCATAAATTTTCACCCCTATTTAAATATTATTATTTTCTTCTTTTGTCTTTTTTATTTTATCGTTTGATAAATCAAGTAACACAAAACCAATAAAATATGTTGTGATACTTAAAAATGAAATGATTGCCGCTAAAGCATACTTAGGACTGTCTCCTTTTAATGCTAAACGGAGCAATACTGGCGCAAGCTGAAACACAACTGTTATTAATGTTAATACTACGTCATTTTGAAAAAATTCTTTTTTTAACAATAAATAAACTGAAATTCCAACTAAAAGCGCTAAAGAAACTAACTTTGCGATTAAATAAAGATTCCAAGCTCTTTGATTTTCTATTGGTAAAATTCCGTCAAACATTGTCCAAAGAATCACTGAAAATATTAAAGTGATAGCCATAATAATTACTAAATATATTCTTTTTTTCATCTTGATTTTTGTCCTTTATTATTCTTTTTTCTTCTTTGTCGCATCAAGTAAGAAAATACCACCAACATATAAAAGTGTCGCAAAAAGTCCTACTATTCCCGCTAAAAAATAATTAGGATTATCTTTACCACCAATCATTAGACGGAAAATTAAAGGTACTATTTGATAGACCATTGTCATAATAGTTAAAACCACATGATTAGAAGTTATTTCTTTTCTCGTAATTACATAAATAGATACCGCTACTAAAAGTAAATGTGAAATAATTTTAACTGACCAAAATATCGTATTCGCTTCTACTCCATATGGTCCCATTTCATTTTCTAATGCGAAACCAATAAATAACGCAAATACTAGCGTAATCGCCATTAAACTAACTAAATACATCTTCTTTTTCATATAAAAAACCTCCTTTTGTCCTTATGTTAATTATAATTTAAAAAGACACTTTTAGCAATATACTTACCTTAATAACACTTAAATAACATAAAGAAGATTAAAAAAGATTACTTTTTGTGATATGATAGTGTTGAAGAGGTGATTAAAATGAAAAAATTACTAGTATTATTACTTATTATTGTTCTTGTTTTGGCGGCTCTTTTAGGAGTAGATTATTTAAATGTTAAAAATAAGAATAAACCGATTTTCGTAGTTAAAACTGAAACCTATGATGATGGTAGTGTAAGATATAGCGGTATTGGTTATCATGTTTATCATATAAAAGTTTTAGGTCTTGATGGTGGTTATCATTTTAGATTTTGGTTTACTGATGATGTCGATAAAGTAAAAGAAAAAGTCATTAGAGATGCTTTTGAAGAAATTTTACCTTAGTTTATGCTAAGGTATTTTTTAAAATGGTGGGTCTATTTTAAACTTTATCTTCTTTTTTGTTCTGGGGTGAATGAACTCAATTTCACTAAAATGTAAATAAAGGCTTGACCCTCCTTTGCCATAAAGTTTATCACCAACAACTGGATGACCAAGATAACTTAAATGAACTCTTATTTGATGAGTTCTTCCGCCATCATTAAGATAAACTTCACATTTAGTTTTATTATCAAATTGATCGATAACTTGATATTCGGTGCGTGCTAATTTACCTTTTTTATTTACAACATATTTATTCGAATGTCTATCTTTCATAATTGGATAATCTAATATTGCATAATAAGGTTTTAAATATCCCTCACATAAGGCAAAGTATTTTTTACTTACTCTTCTTTCTTCAAATTGTCTTGATAAGAAGCTTAAAGATAAAAAATGTTTCGCAAATAAAACTAACCCTGTTGTTTCATAATCTAATCGGTGGGTTGCTAAAACAGGATAATCATAACCTTTTTTTTGATAATAAAAGTTTAAAATGTTAGTAAGCGTATTTGTCGTATTGCCGTCTTCATGAATTAACAGTTTCTCAGGTTTATTTACTATTACGATATCATCATCTTCATAAATAATTTCAACCTCTCCTTCATGAGGCGTTATAACACCATCAAAAGGAGCTAATTTTATTTCTAAAACATCCCCTTTTTTAAGCATATAATTAAGTTTTTTTACTTCACCATCTACTCTTAATAAATTAAAAAGTTCTTGTTTATAGATGTTTTTTTTAGATACATGATAACTTTTTAAAAAATCATTAATTGTTTCTTCTTTTTCAATTTCAAAATAAATAAAATTCATAATTTCACCACCTTAAAAATAAAAAGGGCAAAAAAACCCTTTTTTATTTAATAAATTTCATTGTGTCTCTTGCGATCATAACTTCTTCATCAGTTCTAATCACAAAAACCTTAACCTTTGATTCATTAGTAGAAATAACTAGTTTGTTTTCGTTGTTTAATTTTTCATCATATTTAACACCTAAAACACTTAATCTATCTAAAACTAGTTTTCTTAGTCTTGGTGAATTTTCACCAATTCCCGCAGTAAAACATAACGCATCTAATCCGCCCATATAAACATAGTATGAACCGATATAATCCGCGATTCGTTTAGCTTGCAGGTCAAATGCTAATTTAGCCTTTTTATTACCCTTATCAATTGCCGCTTCTAAATCTCTTGCATCACTAGTTAACTCAGAAACTCCTAAATATCCACTCTTTTTATTTAAAATTTCATACATTTCATCAGTACCGATATTTAGTTTATTTTCCATAAAGTTTAAAATTGCTGGGTCTAGTGAACCACTTCTTGTTCCCATAGGAATTCCATCAAGTGGGGTAAATCCCATTGATGTATCAACACATCTTCCATCTTTAACAGCGCTAATTGATGCCCCATTACCAATATGACAAACAATTACTTTTGTATTTTCTCTACTTAATAATTTATTAGTTTCCTCTGAAACATATTTATGGCTTGTCCCATGAGCACCATATTTTCTAACACCATATTTACTATACCAAAAATAAGGAACTGCGTACATATAGGCATCTTCAGCCATTGTTTGATGAAATGTTGTATCAAAAACTGCCACGTGTGGCACATTTGGCATAATCTTTTTAAACGCTTTGATTGCGGTTGCGTGTGCTGGATTATGAAGTGGTGCCATATCAGATAAACTAATAATATCATCTAAAACTCTTTTATCGATAAGTTCGCTTTTTTTAAATATTTCTCCACCTTGGACGATTCTGTGACCAACACCCTTAATCTCATCCATACTCTTTAAAACTTTATGTTCAATTAATCCATCAATTATCATTTTAACGCCTACTGCGTGATCTTTAATAGGTAAAACTTTCTTATAAACTTCTCCATTGTATCTTAAGGTACAAATAGCGTCATCAAAGCCTATTTTTTCAACTTGTCCTTTTGAGATTACTTTTTCTTCAGGCATTATGAATAGTTGAAATTTAATACTTGAAGAACCACTATTAACACTCATAATTTTCATAAATTAAATCCCCCTACTTATCCATTTTAACAATTATAACTAAGATTATCAAGAATACTTACACTTGAGTTCCCCCTTTTTTTTATTTTTGGAACTTTTAATTCTTTAAGAAACTCGTTTTTTATACGAAAAACATCATTTTTACATATATTTATAGGGAAAACCTCTTTTTTATAAGTTAAAATTA
>JAAZKC010000123.1 GCA_012800005.1 Acholeplasmataceae bacterium
AGGGTCATCAGTTAAGGGATTTATTTCAAATATTTTAAAACTATTAAATAAAAAAGATAAAAATAATGTTCATATTTCAAATAGACTAAGAATTTCTGATAGTAAGCCAATTTCTGTTAATAATCTTTTTATATCAAGAGTATCTTATTATCGTGAACTTTATGGATCTAAAAATCAAAGAGCTCTTCCTAAAGATGGACAAAGTAATTATGTTGAATTTATAAAACCTGGTGTAGAAATTGAGTTTAATGTAACAATTGATACTGACTATATTAATCTTGAAAAATTCGAAGAAGAATTAAAATTTTTCAACAATAATTATTTTGATATGTATCAAAGTTATTACGAAGTTAGTGAAAAACCAGGACAGTTTGATGATTTGTCTAATAACGATGCGATGTATGAAGGAAGTGTCTTTAGATTAGGAAAATATACTAATTTTTTAACAAAAACTAATCATCTCCTGAACAAGTTTAAAGGTAATGATTATGAGTTATACTATTTATTGAAAAAAGAAAATCAATATCAAAGAATATTTAATTTTCCAAAAAAACTTAAAAATAAACTTCAAAAACAAGTTGATTTTGAAAAAAGATATCCACTAGCTCTTAAACTTAGCTATAATCCTGATGGATATTATAGGGAAAATGGAATTTGTAGTTTCCGTTTTGAAGAGATAAAATGAGACTAATCTTAACTTTTAAAACTGAACATAAGAAAATAACTAATCAGTATAGAAGCTTTTTGATGAGTTATTTTAAGGCTGCTTATGAAAAGGAATATGTTGAAGATTTTAAGGACTCATATGATGGTTCTAATGATCCTCATCCTTTTTCATTTGCGGTATACATTAAGGATTTAGCTCATGAAGATGATAATATAATAACTCCGCTAAATGAGATTAAAATGGTTATCTCAAGTAATGATTATACGCTTATTAATCTTTTATATAATTCTTTGTTACTTAATAGAAAGAAGAAAATGAGTATAAAACCTAATAATAAAATTTGGTTAGAAAGATTATCATTAAGACATTTAGAAGAAATAGATAAAGAAGAAGTTAAGATAAAGATGTTATCGCCTTTATTAATAAGAGTAAGAGATGCATCACAAAATAAAGATTATTATAAGACTATTGAAGATGAGGGATATGTTAATGATCTTAACTTTAATTTAAAGTTTCAAAGTAATCTTTTTAAATTAAATCAAGAAAACTTAGAAATAATCCCCCTTAAAACTAAAAAAGTTGTGGTACCTTTAATGAAAGTTAGATATGATGCAACAATAGGAACATTTTTACTTAAAGGTAGTAAAGAAACAATTAACACATTATATAAAATAGGAATTGGTTCAAGAAGAAGTGAAGGCTTTGGCTTATTTGAAATAGTAAAATGTTAGAAAATTTTTATATTTTAATTCCCGGAAACTTATTTGTAAAAGATGGAAGCATCGCTTTTGAGTCTTTAGAAGAAGTTTTTGATATTCCAATAAAACAAATAACTGATCTATATTTATTAATAGATGTTAAAGCTACTCCTAATATATTAAAGTTGATTATGGATGAAGGAATAATTATTCATTATTTTAATATGTATGAATATTATTTAGGTAGTTTAATTCCTAAAAAACATAAATCTTCTGGAAAATTAATTGTCAACGAAGTCATTCATTATAATGATGAAAATAAGCGATTATTTATCGCAAAAGAAATAGTTAAAGCGAGTTTAAAGAATTTAAACAATGTTTTAAAATATTACCATAGAAGAGAAAAAATCAATTATAAAGAAGACTTTAATTTATTTATTAATAGAATTAATGAAGCAAAAACAATTAATAAAATTATGTTAATTGAAGCTGAATTTAGAAAAAGGTATTACTATTATTTTGGTTTAATAGTGGGATTAGAAGATTTTACAAAACATGGAAAAAATGCTAATGACATTACAAACGTTTTAATTAATTTTCTTAATTCACTATTATATAGTTTAATATTTAGTGAAATTAAAAAAACAAATATAAGTGGCCAAATTGGCTTTGTTCATGAATTAGAACATGATAGACATCCATTAATTTACGACTTAGCGGATATCTTTAAACCAATTATGGTTGATAGATTAATATTTAGACTTTTAAATAGAAAACAAATAACTAATGAAGATTTAGTAGAGGGGAGATTAAAAAAAGAAGCAGTAAAAATTATTTTTAAAGAATGGGATGAACAAATAAACACAACCATTTACCATAAACAACTAAAAAGAAACGTTTCTTATAGATACTTAATTAGATTTGAGTTGTATAAATTAGAAAATCAATTTACAAAAAATAAGAAATATAAAGGATTTGTTTATTGGTGGTAGTGATATGTTAGTTATTTTAAGTTACGATATTAAAGAAGTTAAAAATAGATCAAAAGTATTAAGAGAAGTCCATAAGGTGTGTAAAAAGTATTTGTATAGAAAACAATTTTCATATTTTTATGGCGAATTAACTAAACCTTTATATAATCAACTTATAAACAAATTATTAAAAATAATCAATGTTGAAATAGACTCAATTATAGTTATTAAAATTCCTAATAAAAATAATGCTGAAACAATATTTTTTGGTAAAAATGATGAACATATTAATATAATATCATGAGGTCGACAGACATATTTAACCGCTTTATTAAGGTAAAGTTTAAAAAAACGCAACAAAAAAACAATCAAAATTAAGATAAAAATAGTGAGGTCGACGAACATTTTAAGGTGTTTTTTACATAATTTTAATAAAATATTCTAAAAACTTGCGAAAAAACATAAAAATATCCATTATTTTACTATTTAAAGCCACCATATTGGATGGATACACATCTTCTCTAATTCTGTATGTAATATTCATATAATTTAAAGCCACCATATTGGATGGATACTCTATAAAGCCGTTAATTAACTTCATATCACTTGCGTATTTAAAGCCACCATATTGGATGGATACATCTTTCCCATATTAGAATACCACCAGAACCTTTCTTAATTTAAAGCCACCATATTGGATGGATACAAAATACACTTGGGCCATCTGGTTGTTCTTTCAAATATTTAAAGCCACCATATTGGATGGATACCATATCATACATTTTTTTGTTGCCTTTATATTCTGTATTTAAAGCCACCATATTGGATGGATACTGATTTACTCATAATTGTTTGTCCTTTCCATTACTTATTTAAAGCCACCATATTGGATGGATACCTAAAACTAATGCTTGAGTCTTTGAAACTTTCTTATATTTAAAGCCACCATATTGGATGGATACTTCAAATGCTCTTATTAAACCAATTACTGTAATCATATTTAAAGCCACCATATTGGATGGATACACAAGCCACCTTGTAGCCCTTGTTTAAAAGGCCTTTAATTTAAAGCCACCATATTGGATGGATACAATAAAACATTCCACTCTTCACTATTAAACCTTACCAATTTAAAGCCACCATATTGGATGGCTACTCAGTATCTAATATAGTTCGCAATTTTCTATCATTAATTTAAAGCCACCATATTGGATGGATACTTTGATTCAAATGTAGTAATTTCAGGAACTTTATCTATTTAAAGCCACCATATTGGATGGATACACAAACTAAAATTGCCATAATTTTCACCTCTCTTAAATTTAAAGCCACCATATTGGATGGATACGCATACAATTACCAGATTGAGAAATGTTTACTTCTATATTTAAAGCCACCATATTGGATGGATACCTTTTTCAATTTTAGCCTTAATATCGTTAATACTCAAATTTAAAGCCACCATATTGGATGGATACCCACTTGGGTTTAGAGTTGCGACAAAGTTAAGCATTTATTTAAAGCCACCATATTGGATGGATACATAAACTCCCGCATTCCTGTATTAAATATCAATTTTTATTTAAAGCCACCATATTGGATGGATACAAATCTTCAGTAGCAATATTAATGAGTGTTTTTAATATTTAAAGCCACCATATTGGATGGATACTCAACATTTTCAATGTTCTTGCTAAAATCTCCAACTTTATTTAAAGCCACCATATTGGATGGATACAAATCTTCAGTAGCAATATTAATGAGTGTTTTTAATATTTAAAGCCACCATATTGGATGGATACATAATCTGGAAGTGCGTTCCATAATGCTTCTAATGTAATTTAAAGCCACCATATTGGATGGATACGATAAAGGTATTTTTCCCCGTTTGTGATGTGTAAGAATTTAAAGCCACCATATTGGATGGATACTTATATTGTTTTGTAAAAAGTTAATTTGGAAGGTGTATTTAAAGCCACCATATTGGATGGATACAATTTAAGACCGGTAGTTTCTGTATCAAAAATTACAAATTTAAAGCCACCTTATTGGATTAAAAATTACATCAGCCCCCGCTGATGTTTTTTCTTTATTGACACTGTTTTTTTATTATGATACAATTAACACAGATAACACACACAGCCAACACAGAAAGGGTGGTGCTATGAGCAAGCCAATCTTTATAAGAATTTATGAAGACTATAAGAAGTATATAATCTTAGGTGTTTATAAACCTGGTGATAAACTACCTAGTGTAAGAGAAGTAGCGGAAGAGAAGGGAATTAATCCTCATACTGTTAACCGTGCTTTTATGATGCTTGAAGAGGAAGGTTATGTAAAAACTATCTTTAAAAAGGGAAGTTTTGTACGTGAGCGTGTTAGTGAAAGTGAAGTTATTAAACAAGTTAAAAAAGATATTAAAGTTTGGAAAGAAAAAGGCATTAGTGAGGCTGAACTATTGACTTATATAAAGGAAGTGTATGGTGATAAAAAATGATTGAAATTAAAAATGTTAGTAAATCATTTGAAAAAAATGAAGTGTTAAAAGAATTAAGTTTAACTATAAAAAAAGGTTCGATTTTCGGGCTTGTAGGGATTAATGGGGCCGGTAAATCAACCTTACTTAGAATGATTAGTGGTGTTTATAGTTGTGATAATGGTGAAATTCTTATTGATGGTGAAGAGGTTTATGAAAATCCTAAAGTTAAAGGTAAAATCTTTTTCTTACCAGATGATCCTTATTACTCATATAACTTAACTGGTTATGATCTTAAGAATATTTATCAAAGTTATTATGATTTAGATGAGGCGGTTTTAAGTTATCACTTAAATCAATTTAATCTTGATATAAGTAGACCAATTCACAATTATTCTAAAGGAATGAAGCGCCAGTTATTCGTTAGTTTAGCGATTTCATGTAGACCAGAGTATATGTTATTAGATGAAGCCTTTGATGGACTTGCTCCACTTGCGAGACTTCACTTTAAAAGAGCTTTAATTGAACTTTCTACTAATTATGGCACAACGGTAATTATCTCAAGTCATGCTTTAAGAGAACTAGAAGATATTTGTGATTCATACGGTTTAATTGACCATAAGAAAATTTTATCAACAGGTGAAATTGATTCAATATTAAGTAGTATGTTTAAGTTTCAATTAGCTTTTAATAAAGAAGTAAATGAATTAAATTTTAAAGACTTTGATATAAGAAGTTATAAAGTAGAGGGAAGATTA
>JAAZKC010000124.1 GCA_012800005.1 Acholeplasmataceae bacterium
CTATCTAAAAAACAACAGCGCCTTGAAAAAGAAAAAACTAAAGTAAAAATAGCCGTTAATGACTTATCTTTTACGACAAAACGTGGTGAAATATATGGCCTTTTAGGCCCAAATGGAGCTGGTAAAACTACTACTCTTAGAATGTTATCTACACTAATTAAACCTGATAGTGGTGAGGCTTATATTATGGGATATGAAATTACTAAAAACCCAACTGAAGTTAGAAACAATATTGGTTTTCTAACGAGTGATTTAAAATTAGAGCCACATTTTACCCCTAACTATCTATTTGACTTTTTCGGTAATTTACAAAATGTTCACGCTGACGTTATTAAAGAAAGAAAAGACTATTTATTTAATAAGTTTGGAATTGAAGAATTTAAGGAAGTTAAGGTACAAAACTTATCTACGGGAATGAAACAAAAAGTGTCATTAGTTATTTCAATTGTGCATAACCCAGAAATTATTATCTTTGATGAACCAACTAATGGTTTAGACGTTATTACAGCGAAAACAGTAACTGACTTTTTACTTGAACTTAAGAGTTTAGGTAAAACAATTATCTTATCTACGCATATTTTTTCACTAGTAGAAAAGTTATGTGACCGTGTAGGAATTATTATAAACGGAAAAATGGTGGCTGATGATTTACTTAAAAATATGACTAAAGATAAATCGTTAGAAGACTACTTCTTTGAACTTTACCGTGAACATGGAGATGATGACCTATGAAAAATATTATGACTATTGTTAAAAAGGAATTAAGAAGATTTTTTACTGATAGAAGAATGGTTGCATCACTAATTTTACCAGGAATAATTATTTTCGCTTTATATTCGATTATGGGTAGTTTTATGGGACGTCAAATGTCTGTTGAAGAGGACTATAAGTATGAAATTGTTATTGTAAACTATGATAATAACTTAGATCCATATTTCGCTTTTTTAGATTCTGAACATTTTTCTATCACATATATTAATAATACTGATGATACTAATTTAACTAAGCTTGAAGATAAGGAACTTGATTTATATGTTGTCTATCCTAATAACTTCTATCAAGAATCGCTTAACTATGATTCTTCTGTTGATGGGGTCGGTAATTCACCAATTGTAAAAATCTATCATAACTCTTCTAAGATAGAATCGGCTGCCGCTTATAATATTTATTTATCAGGACTTTCTTATTATCAAGAAACTATTTCTGAAAAATTTAGAGTTAATATTGGAAAAGAAAAGTTTGATTTAATTACTGATGAATCGATGACAATTCAAATTATTACGATGTTAGTGCCATTTTTATTAATTACATTTTTATTTATTGGCGCTATGGGAATTAGTATTGAATCAATTGCCGGTGAAAAAGAAAGAGGAACGATTGCGACTATTCTCGCAACCCCAATTAAACGTAATGAACTAGCATTAGGAAAAATTATTGCCTTAAGTATTTTAGCTTTAATAAGTGCGGCATCAAGTTTTACTGGATTAATGTTATCTATTCCTAGATTAATGTCGGGAATTAACTTAGATTTATCAATTTATGGACCTGTTGAGTATTTATTACTATTGTTTGTGATTATTTCCACTGTATTAGTTTATGTAGTGTTAGTTTCAATTGCTTCAGCTTATGCAAAAAATATTAAAGAAGCTAACTCATTTGCCGCAATACTTTCAATTCTTAATATGGCTGTTGGAGTTACTTCAATGGCGGGAATAAGTTCAAAAAATATTGTAGTATACTTAATTCCTATTTATAACTCAACTCAAGTAATTTCAGCTATCTTATCATTAGAAGTTAACATTATTAATTTATTAGTAACTACTTTTGTTAACTTAGGTATAGTAGGAATTGGCGTATTTCTATTAACTAAAATGTTTAATTCTGAAAAAGTTATGTTTAATTCTTAATTATAAAGACCGCGTTGTGGCGGTCTTTTTTTATGTTTTAACAAGAAAAAAGGACCTTTAAGGTCCTAAAATTATCTTTTGCCTCTTGATGCTTGGCGCTTCAATTTTCTATTAACACTTGGTTTAACATAATACTCTCTTTTACGTGCTTCTTGAAGGGTGCCCGAACGAGAAACATCTCTTTTAAATCTGCGTAGTGCATCTTCTAAAGATTCAGATTCTTTAACAACGATTTTTGGCATTCTATCCCCCCTTCCATGTGAGTTTTCTTTAAACCGAATACATTATATCTAAAATAAGTGCTTTTGTAAAGTTTTTTTAACTTTTGAACATGTTTTTAAACTTTTCCCATGGTGTTTCTTTGCTTTCTAATGCGTCAAACGCCTTTAAGGCATCAATTTGAGCTTTTGTTAAATTTTTTGGTGTTTCAATATTTACTGTAACAAGTTGATCACCTTTTCTACCAGTATTTACATTCATAACACCACGATCACGCATTCTTAAAATTGTTCCTGATTGTGTCCCTTGAGGAATTTTAAGTTTAACATCCCCATAAATTGTTGGCACTTCAATTTGATCGCCTAGTGCGGCTTGTGTAAAGGAAATAGGTACTTCTAATAAGATATTATCTCCACTTCTATTAAATACTTTGTGTGGTCTTACTTTAAAGCGTAAGTATAAATCTCCCGCTGGACCTCCATTAATCCCACCTTCACCATAACCAGCCATTCTTAGTGACATATTATTATCAATTCCTGCAGGAATTTTAACTTTAACCTCTTTAGTAGTTTTTTGCCTTCCAGAGCCATTACAACTCATACATTTATTTTTAATAGTTTTACCTTTACCATTACATTTAGAACATACTTGTTGAGTTCTCATTGAACCTAGGATTGTTCTTTGTTCAACCGTGACAAAACCTTGACCTTTACATCTGTCACATGTTTCTACATCACTTTTAGTCTTACCACCAGTACCACCACATGTATGACAGTTTTCTTCTACTTCAACTTTTAAAGTTTTATTAGTTCCCAGTACTGCCTCTAAAAAGTCAATTGTAATATTTCTTTCATAGTCATGACCTTTTCTTGGTGCGTTTGGATTAACTCTTTGGCTACCGCCACCAAAAAACGATGAGAAAATATCGGAAAATCCGCCAAAGCCTTCAAATCCACCAAAACCTTGACCACCAAATCCACCATTACCAAATGGTGATTCATGACCAAAACGGTCATAATTGGCGCGTTTTTCATCATCACCTAAAGTGTCGTATGCTTCTTGAACTTCCTTAAATTTTTCCTCAGCATCTTTTTCACTAGATACATCCGGATGATATTGTTTAGCTAAACGCCTGTAAGCTCTATTAATTTCATCTTTTGATGCGTCTTTATTAACACCTAAGACGTCATAGTAATCTCTTTTCATAAGTTAAACTCCTTTAAAAGGGGCAAGTGTTTGCCCCTTTTTATGTTATTGTTCTTCAAATTCAGCATCAACAGTTTTTGAATTAGTATCACTTGATTCTTCTTCTTGGCCTTGTGATTGTTGTTGAGCCTCTTGTGCTTTTTGGTAAGCTTTAACTGCGATGTTTTGAGCATCTTGTTCCAATGCTTCTTTTTTCTTTTTAATATCTTCTAAATCAGTACCTTTTAAAGCTTCTTCTAAAGCAGTAATCTTTTCTTCAACTGACTTTTTCTCATCTTCAGTAACTTCAGTACCTAAATCAGTAATTGCTTTTCTAGTTTGGAAAATTAAAGCATCACTATCGTTTCTTAAATCAGCTTCTTCACGACGACGCTTGTCAGCTTCTAAGTTTTCTTCTGCTTCTTTAACTAATCTTTCAATTTCTTCATCACTCATTGCGCTTCCACCAGAAATTGTAATTTTTTGTGATTTATTAGTTCCTAAATCTTTCGCACTAACATTTACAATACCATTAGCGTCAATATCAAACTTAACTTCAATTTGAGGAACTCCTCTAGGTGCTGGTGGAATATCACCAAGTTGGAAGCGACCTAATGTTTTATTATCCGCTGCCATTTGTCTTTCACCTTGAAGTACGTGAATATCTACTGCTGGTTGATTATCCGCTGCCGTTGAGAAGACTTGTGATTTAGATGTAGGAATAGTTGTATTTCTTTCAATTAACTTAGTAAATACACCACCTAATGTTTCAATACCTAATGATAATGGAGTAACGTCTAATAGTAATACATCTTTAACATCACCTGCTAAAACTCCACCTTGAATTGCCGCACCCATTGCCACAACCTCATCAGGGTTAACGCTTCTATTAGGCTCTTTTCCTAATTCTTTTTTAACTAAATCTTGAACTGCTGGAGTTCTTGTAGAACCACCAACTAATAATACTTGATCAATATCCGCAGGCGTTAATTTTGCATCTTTTAACGCTCTTCTAATTGGACCTCTAGTACGTTCAACTAAGTCAGCTGTTAATTCATCAAACTTAGCTCTTGTAAGAGTCATTTCTAAATGTAGAGGGCCACTTGGTCCCATTGTAATAAATGGTAAGCTAATTTGAGTTGTCGTAACTCCTGATAATTCTTTCTTAGCTTTTTCTGCTGCGTCTTTTAACCTTTGGTCAGCCATTTTATCTTGTGATAAATCTACACCTGTTTCTTTTCTAAACTCTTGGATTAAATAATCCATAACACGTTTATCAAAGTCATCTCCACCTAAGTGGTTATCTCCTGCAGTTGATTGAACATCAAATGTACCATCAACTAAGTGTAAGATTGATACGTCAAATGTACCTCCACCTAAGTCAAAGACTAAAACCATTTGTTCTTTATCTAATTTATCAATACCATATGCTAACGCTGCCGCAGTAGGCTCATTAATTATTCTCATTACTTCTAAGCCTGCGATTCTACCAGCGTCTTTTGTCGCTTGTCTTTGCGCATCATTAAAGTATGCTGGAACAGTAATAACTGCCTTACTAACCTTAGCACCCAAATAATTTTCAGCCGTTTGTTTTAAATTTTGTAAAATCATTGCTGATAATTCTTGTGGGGTGTAGTCTTTATTTTCAATCTTAACTTTATATTTAGGCTCACCCATATGCCTTTTAATACTCGATACTGTATTAGGGTTTGTGATTGCTTGTCTTTTCGCAATTTCACCAACACTAATTTCATCGCCTTTAAATGCGATAAACGATGGTGTTGTTCTTGAACCATCTTGGTTAGGAATAACTATTGCGTCTTTCCCTTCCATAACTGATACTACACTATTTGTTGTTCCTAAGTCGATTCCAATAATTTTATTTGTTGTTGCCATTTTCATCACTCCATTCATTTACTACGACCATGGCAGGTCTAATTGTTCTTTCTTTATACATATAGCCTACTTGTGTTTGTGAGACAATAATTCCATTTTCACGCTCTTTATCACATACTTTTTCAATAGCGTGATGATACTTTGGATCAAACTTTTGATTTAGTCCATCAACCACTTTAAGGCCATCATCTTCTAATACTTGATATAATTGGTCATTAATCATTTTAAAACCAATTAAATAGTTTTTTAGCGCTTCATCTTCTACATTATAACTTGTCACAAGTCTAAGTTGATCAAGTGAAGGTATAAGTCTTTCAATTAAATACATATTAGAATATTTCTTTTCAATTTCTCTTTCATGATTTAATCTTTTTTTGTAGTTTTCACTATCCGCTAACGCTTTTAAAACCTTTTCCGCTAATCTTAAGTTTTCTAACTTCAACTCATCGATTTCACGTTCTAAATCTTGTTTAGTTTTTTTCTTAGGTTTTTTTTCTTTTTCTTCTTTAATCTCTTCTTTAACTTCTTCTTTAGTTTCTTCTAAAACCTCTTCATTAACATCTTTAATATCTTTTTCTTTACTCATATAATCACTCATTTCTTATATAATTTTGTAATATTCTTGGCGATATATTCCATTAATGGGATAACTTTCGCATAATCCATTCTTGTTGGACCAATAATAGCGATAGTCCCAACCTCTTCATCACTAACTGCGTAAGGAACACTAATAATTGTACATCTATCTGTAGGCATAAATTCCGCTTCCCTACCAATTTTAAAAGTTAATTTATTAGTTCTTCCAATAACTTTTAGAACATCTTTTTGATCTAAAACATAAAGTAGGCGTCTTAATTCTTCTGGATCTTCAATTTCTGATTGCGTAATCATATTTCCTAACCCAGCCAAATAAACATCTTCTTCACTCATCTTAGTAAAAGCTCTAATAAACGCATCAACAATCTTTTCTTGATACTCCATATAACCAATAACATCATCTTTCATAAATGATCTTGACAAGATTTCTTTTGCATCTTTTAAGTATCTATTTCTTAAGAGTTCATCTAAAGTTGTGATGGTTTCTTTAAACTGAGTTGCCCCAAAACCATTAATTTTGAATGTTTGACTTTGAACATGACCTCTATCAGTAACAATTAAGATAACCGCTTCACGATCGTTAATTTTTACAAAGTCAATTTTTTTAATACGAGTTAAATCTTCATTTGGTCCTAAAATAACTGAAGTGTAATTAGTTAATTCTGATAATAAATCAATTGCCCTTTTAACAATTACATCTTTACTTGTTTCACGTTCAAAAAGTGAGTCAATCATTGGAAACACAGTATTAACATTAGAATCTCTTGTGACAAGGTTATCTAAATAATAACGATATCCTAATCTAGAAGGAACTCTACCTGATGAAGTATGAGTTTTTTCTAAATAGCCACTTTCTTCTAATACTTGCATATCATATCTAATTGTCGCACTAGAATAGCCTAAATATGGCCAATCTGTTAACAACTTAGAGCCAACAGGTTCTCCCGTTTCCACATAGATTTCAATTATTGCTTTTAAGATTAATTTTTGTCTATTTGTTAGCATATAATCATCCTTTTAGCAATCTTCAAATTTGACTGCCATTTTGATTATACAACATTGTTTTGGCACTGTCAAGTATAAAGTGCAAATAAATTAAAAACAGCCATATTTAGGCTGTTTCTAGTTCATCTATTGTTAAATTCTTTAACCATACTCCCTTTTTAATAAAGCTAATTGATAATATTAATTTGAAAATATCACTTGCTTTACTCGCAAGGAAAATTGCTAAAATATTAATGTTTAATTCATGTCTATATTTACTTAATATCATTACTGTTGGAAGCCCAACTAAATAAGTTGGCAGTTGGTCTACTAAAAAACTTCTTACCGTATCGCCACCAGCTCTTAAGGCGTAATAACTAACCGCGTTATAACCATAGATAATAATAAATATTAGGTTAATTAATATTATCTTATAGGCAAGCCAATATAGTTCATTTACTGGTGTTAAAAATAATAATATTGCTGGCGATAAAGCCGCTATTAAGATGATTACACCAATATTTGTAAAAATCATAATACCTCTTAATTTCTTTAAGTAATCTTTAGCTTTTTCAAAGTCACTTTCACCTAGTGCTTGACCAATTAAAATACCTGAGGCAGTTCCCATTCCTGAATAATAAACAAAAAATATATCTGTAGCAGTTTGTGAGTATCCATATGCAGTTACCCACTCATAAACCCCACTTGTAATATACTTAGCGAATAATACCATTCCAAAAGCCCATAATACTTCATTTGCGATAATTGGTATTCCTTTTTTAAAATACATTGAAACTAATCTTCCAGTAATTAAAGGCTTTTTAAAGATTTCTTTGGCGTATTTATCTTTACTATAAAATAACGCAATCACTACTAAAACTAATAGTTCTACTATTTTAGAAACTACAGTAGCAACCGCCGCTCCAGTAGCTCCTAACTCTGGAAAACCAAAATGTCCAAAAATCAAGATGTAGTTTAAACTAATGTTAACGCCAATCCCAATAATACCAGCTATTAACGGTACTCTAGGTCTTCCAGTAGATCTAAAGAAGACTGAAATCATAAACGGCAAAATAAAGAAAATCGCTCCATAACCAATTACTTTAATATAATTTATTCCATACTCGACCGCTGCTAGTTGATCAGGATCATCAAGTGGTAAGAAAGATTTAATTAAAAGGGGCCCAACAAAAACAATCACAAAAGTTGAAATAACCCCAACAATTACCGCAAGTATCATTCCCAACTGCATTGTCGCAGTAAGGTTCTTCTTATCTTTAGCACCATAGTATTGAGAAATAAAAATACTAATTGCCGCAGTTAAACCTATCCAAAAGAAGTTTACAATATACATAAATCTATTCGCGGTTGATACTCCTGCATAAGCATTGACAGAAAACCCATTAATCATAAAGTTATCAACAAAGCCTGCGATTGATAAAATCATTTGCTGAATTACAACAGGTATAATTATTGCGAAAGCCTTTTTGTAAAAGTCTTTTGTGCCGATGTAATTTTTAAATTTACTTCTAATCTGACCCATTTTATTTTCTTTTAAGCCATATAATAAGCAAGCATCAAGGCTTGCTTATTTTAAAATCGCTTTAATATGTGGCTTATACCTTTCTTCTCTTAGTGTAGTTATCTCACCATGTCCTGGACACACTTTAGTTTTTAGTGGCAATTTAAAAATCTTAATAATTGAACGCCTTAATTTACCAATTGAGGCATGTGGATGATTACTTTTGCCAATTTCATCTTTTAATAATGTATCACCTGTATAAAGTGTATCATCAACATAATAACAGACACTTCCATGTGTATGTCCTGGTGTATGAATTACTTTAATATTTTTATCCATTAAGGGAATTAAATCACCATCATTAACAAATCTAATAAAAATTTCATCGTTTTTATATGATTTTTCAATTTGACTTTCTTTATAACCATTTAGATTATCGTTTAAAAAGAGCTGATAATCCTCTCTATGTAGGTAAATTGGACAATCAAACTTACCAATTAGATGCATATGATCGCTATCAGCATGTGTTAACAATACTCCAAGTAATTTATAACCTTTAATTTGTTCTAAGATAGTTTCTAAGTTATATGAGGGGTCAATTAAAATAACCGCATCAAATCTTTTTAAAAGATAAACATTAGAAACTTCTTTCGTTCCCTTAATTAACATAAAGAAAAAAACTATTCAAAACGAATAGCTTACCTTTTCTCTCTGTGTACTGTATGTTTTCTTTCTCTAGGACAGTACTTCTTTAATTCAAGACGTCCTGGCGTATTTTTCTTATTTTTGTCTGTATGATAGTTCTCTTCGCCACATTCAGTACAAATCATTTTTACTAATTCACGCATGATATCCCTCCAAATGTTCCAATAAATAATAACATAAGATATTATTTTTAGCAAGTGAAAAAGTCTTTTATATTTTATTTATTAAAATACCTATTGAAAATGATACTACTGAAACACAGATTGCGATTAAAGCCATTGTTAAGAAATTTTTTAGTAAACTCTCTTTTTTCGCAATGCTTAAATAAACATTAAAAGTAAAGATTATTAATATTACTGTTCCAATCATTACGCCTAAGGCGACATATTTAGAAAGAAACAAATAAGGTAATATTAATAAGGCTACCACCACACTATAAGTTATAAATGTGTATAAAGCGCTCTTTAATGGATTTTCATGATTATCAGTTTTTGCGCTTAAAAACTCGCTTGCGGCCATACTTAGTGATGCCGCAACTCCCATAATTAAGGAAACTACCGCAATAGATTTAGAATTTTCTACTGCGAAAGTAAATCCCGCAATCGCCCCACTCATTTCTATTAAAGCGTCATTTAAGCCTAAAATAACGCTTGAAGCATATAAGAGTTTTTTATCTTTTAGGATATTATCTAATTTTTCCTCATGTTTTTTCTCTTCAGTAACTACTTCTTTTATAATAGGAATTTCTTGTTCATATTTTGCATATTTTATATGTGATTTTCTTTCTCTTTTTTCAAACAATCTTAATGTAAAAATTACTCCAAAAAAAGTTAAAATAAATTTGTAAAAACGATATTGTTTTTTAGAATAGGTATTAATATCTATCTTTTCATCCAATAATTCATTTAATTTATGAAAATGTTCTTTTTCTTGAAGCGCGATACCTTTTAAAATTTCTTTATGAGATTCATCAGTTTGTTTTTTAGAAACCATATTGTATAAATGGTAAGCTAATGCTTCATCTTGGGCAAATTTTTTAATAATTTTTTGCATAAAATCATTCCTTAGTGTTACTTGTTAAATTATACTATTTTCCATTAAATAAAACAATAATTAAAATAAATGATATAATTAACTTGGTGATTATAATGCATAGATCGAAAACTAGAGAAGTTAAAGTAGGAAATTTAACTTTAGGTGGTAATAATAAAGTATATATTCAATCAATGACTAACACAAAAACACATGATGTTGATGCGACTGTTAATCAAATAAACAGTCTTACAGAACTGGGATGTGAAATTGTAAGAGTCGCTGTTTTAAATCGCCGTGATGCGAAAGCATTAGGAGAAATTAAGAAAAAAATAACTATCCCTTTAGTTGCGGATATTCATTTTGATTATAATCTTGCCCTAGAGGCAATCCGCCAAGGCGTTGATAAAATTAGATTAAATCCAGGAAATATTAAATCTAAAGAAAAAGTTAAGTTAATTGTTGATGCCGCTAAAGAAAAAAATATTCCAATTAGAATTGGTGTTAATAGTGGTTCAATGATGGATAACCTTCCTGCAACACCTGAAAACATGGTTAAAACTGCGAAGTTTCATGTTGATATTTTAGAAGATTTAGGCTTTTATGATATTGTTTTATCACTTAAAGCGACCGACCTTGAAACGATGATTGAAGCATACCGTTTGGCTTCTAAAACTTTTCCATATCCCCTTCATATTGGTGTTACTGAGGCCGGAACCGCGTTTAGTGGAACAGTGAAAAGCGCGATTGGAATTGGAATTATTTTATCTGAAGGTATTGGTTCAACTATAAGAGTTTCACTAACCGATAAGCCAGAATTAGAAATAAAAGCCGCAAAAGAAATTTTAAAAAACTTAAAGCTTATTTCTAATGTTCCAACATTAATAAGTTGTCCTACATGTGGACGCCTTGAATATGATATGTTTAGTATTGTTAAAAAGATTGATCAATACCTAGAAACTGTTAAAAAGGATATAAAGGTTGCGGTGATGGGCTGTATTGTCAATGGTCCTGGTGAAGCTAAAGATGCGGATATTGGTGTAGCTGGAAGAAAAAATGAGGCTGTGATATTTAAAAAAGGTGAAATAGTTATGAAAGTTAAAGATAGTGAAGTTTATGATATTTTAGTTAAAATGATTGATGAATTTGAGGCTTAATGCCTCTTTTTTTTTACAAAAAAAAGGAAGAAAGACTCTTCCTTTTATACTTTTTAAAACGGTATTCCCGCGGCTTTCGGTGCCCTCGATTTCTTTGAGGTGATTGCTAAAACAACCATTGTCACAATATAAGGTATCATTCTAAAGAACATCGCGATTGGCACATTAGGCATTGATTCAATCCAATTAGCAATAAAATCAAAACCAAAATAAATAACTGATAATGCTTTAAAGAAGCCAAAAATTACTGATGCTAAAAAGACTTTTAGTGGTCTCCACTGACCAAAGATTAATACCGCTAATGCCAAAAATCCAGTTCCTGCAACAGAGCCGTTAAAACTTACTGAACTAGTAATAACATAAATAAGTCCCCCCACTCCCGCAAGTACTCCTGATATTATTACACCTACATAACGGTATTTAATAACGTTTATTCCCGCTGCTTGTGCTGCTTGTGGGTGTTCACCACAACTAGATAATCTTAAGCCAAACTTAGTGTATTTAAATAAAAACCATGATACTACTAAAATTATAATTCCTAAATAAGTTGTAAGATATGCTTTATTAAAGAAAATTTCATTAATAGGTCCAAGTTGATGTAAAAAGTTTGACCTTAATTGGAAATTTGCTTGAAAAGGAATTCTCGTATCATTAATAATCCATTTCATTAAATATAACACTAATGCAGCTGCAAGTAAGTTAATTGCTGTTCCACCAATTGTTTGGTCAGCTTTCATATTAATTGAAAGGAATGCTAATAAAAGAGAGAAAATTCCTCCACTTAAAGCGGCAATCAATATTGCTAATATTAATAATAGTTGAGGATTATCTAAGAAAAACGGATTTTTCTGCATAAAATGGATAAATAATGTTCCACTAAAAGCACCAATAACCATTAATCCTTCTAAAGCAATATTAACAATTCCACTTCGTTCACTAAACATTCCCGCTAAAGCAACTATTAAAAGGGGAATAATAAATATCAGTGATTGGATAATAATAAATTCAAGTGTCATAAAACTCCCTCCTTTGGTGCTTCTTCTTCAATAATGCTAAGTTCTTTTCCTTCTTTACGTTTTTTTAAGAATTTAGATACATACTGGCTTACAATTAAGGAAAATGCACTAAAATATAAGATGATTGCGACAATCATATTAACCATTTCACTAGAAATTCCAATTGATTGTAATGCTAAGTCACTTTGTTTAATATAAGAAATAAATAGTGCACTAAAGAAAACTCCAATTGGATTACTATTTCCTAAAAGAGCGATAGGAATTCCATCAAATCCAGCTGGTAAAACAACACTTTCAACATTGTAGGTATTTCCTAAGTTAAAGATGCTTGGTGCTAAAATAAATAAAGCTCCACCCATTCCCGCTAACAATCCAGAAATAGTCATTGATAAAATAATCGCTTTCTTTTCTGCAACTCCTGCATATTTCGCAGCGTGGTGGTTATAACCAACACTCTTTAGTTCTCTTCCAAAAACTGTTTTATTTAAAATAAAGTAAAATACTATAACCGCGATAATTGCCAAAATTATTCCAAAATCAGCACCTGAGTTAGGGAATATTTTATCTAAAAAGGCATATGGTGTTCTTCCAGCCTGATCAATAGGAATAGTTCTGTTTTGAGCTTGGTTAACCATTTTTGATTTTAATGGTCCATCAAGCATTCCATTAATAAAAAATAGTCCTATATAGTTAAACATTATTCCCGTAATAACAACATTCACATTAAAGTATGCTTTAAATGCTCCAGGTATCATTCCCCAAACAGCTCCAGCTAAGGCACCACATAATACCGCAACCGGCCATTGCATAAAGCCTAAACTATCACCTAATATTCCAACAACCATTGCCGCAAATAAGCCTACCATATATTGTCCCGACGCCCCAATATTAAAGACACCAGTTTTAAAGGCGAACGCAACCGCTAACCCTGTAAATATTAGTGGAGTTGACCGGTACAATAACTGACCAATCCCTGACCAAAAGCCAAATGGATTATTAAGTGGTCCTCTAAGTAATCGCCAAATTCCATTAAGTGCGTTTCCTGGTTTATTAATTATTATTAAGATAATTCCAATTAATAATCCCAATACAATCGCTAATAATGAAGCAATAAACTTCTTGTAACCTTCTTTTTCTTTTAAAACTTTATACTCTTTTATTAGATATTTAGCCGCTATAACTATTTTTTCGCCAACTAATTTAAAAAAGTTTGTAAATTTATTTTTTTTCATAAACACCACTTCTTTCTTTAACGATTTTTAGTTCACGACTATCAAACTTAACTTCAGGTATTTTATCTTTTTTAACACCTGCCATATATAATCCTAGTTCATTTACTGTGACATCTTTCGTTAAAATATCTTTAACAATTTCACCTTCATAAATAACTAAAACTCGATCACTAACTGAAAATACTTCATCTAAATCTAAGGAAATCATTAAAATTCCTTTACCCTTATCGCGCTCTTCAATCATTTTCTTATGGGCAAACTCAACTGCCCCTACATCAAGACCTCTAACTGTTTGAATCGCTAAAATAAAGTCTGAATCTTTATCAATTTCTCTTGCGATAATGGCTTTTTGTTGGTTTCCACCACTCATATGACCCGCAAGTGATTTAGTCCTTCTTCCACTACGAATATCAAAATCTTTAATTAATTTTTCTCCTAAAACATCAATTTCTTTTTGATTAATTAAACCATGTTTTTGATATGGAGCTAAATGATATTTTTTAAGTGAAAGATTATTAGATAAACTTTCTTCTAAAATAAGTCCATATCTATGTCTATCTTCAGGTATATGACTCATGCCATTATCGTTACGATAACGAATTGATTTTTTTGTCACATCAACATAATTTAAATATATTTCTCCACTTGTTGGCTTTAAAAGACCACTAATCACATAACCTAACTCAGTTTGACCATTACCATCAATTCCCGCTAAACAAACAATCTCACCTCTATTAACTTTAAATGAAATGTCTTTTAAAACATGTTTTTTTGTAAAATCATCAACATAATTTATATCTTTTAACATTAAAACATTATCACCAATAACACTTTCCTTTTTTTGAACTGTAAAGTCAACATCCCTACCAACCATATAATAAGAAAGTTCTTCTTTATTAGTTTCACTAACATTTAATGTTTTAATTAATTTTCCTCTTCTTAAAACTGTAACACGATCACATACTGAAACAATTTCATCTAATTTATGCGTAATAAAAATAATTGATTTCCCCTCCGCTGCAAGATTTTTCATTGTAATCATAAGTTGATCAATCTCTTGTGGAGTTAATACGGCAGTCGGTTCATCAAAAATCAAAATCTCATTTTCACGGTAAAGCATCTTTAAAATTTCTGTTCGTTGTTGCATTCCAACAGAAATATTTTCTATTATCGCATTTGGATCAACTTGAAGCTCATACTTTTCACAAAGTTCTAAAAGTTCTTTTTCAATTTCTTTTCTTGAAATAATTCCATTTTTCGTCTTTTCAACACCTAATATAATATTATCAAGCACTGAAAAAACCTCAACTAACTTAAAGTGTTGATGGACCATTCCAATTCCATGATCATTCGCATCATTTGGGCTTAAAATTGAGATAGGTTCACCATTTTTATAAATTTGACCACTATCTGCGGTATACATTCCAAATAAAATGCTCATTAAAGTTGATTTACCAGCTCCATTTTCACCTAAAAGAGCGTGAATTTCGCCTTTTCTAAGTTCAAAGGTAATATTATCATTAGCGATTATTCCAGGAAATGCTTTCGTAATATTCCTCATTTCAATAATGTTTTTTTCCATACTCACCTCATCATACAAAGTAAATATTTTTTAAATGATAATTAAAATAAGGGGGACAAAAATTTTTGTCCCCATATTTCTTCTTTAATCTAAATTAAGAACCAAATGGTATAACTGTAACCTTAACTTCTGTTGTTTCAAATTGTTTTGCAGCGTTTCCATCGTCTCCAAATTCACCAATCACGCTACTAACTGTAACAGTTCCCGCAACTAATTTAGCATAAATATCATCATAATCAGCTTGTGAGAATGTTCTCCATCTAGAATTTGCCATTGGTAAGCCAACACCTTCAGATTTAACATCTAAAATAACTGATTTACCACCGAATTCTTTATTGAACGTACCATAGAAGATTGCTTCAAGTACTTGTTCAACTGAACCTGCTAAGTTCTTAGTAGAACTTGAAATAACTCTAGTTGAATCTGCGCTTTGGTCAACGTCAACACCGATAACCCATTTATCTGTATCCGCTTCTGCTGCCGCCATAACTGATTGTCCTACTGCACCACCACATGCGAAGATTACTTCAACACCACCAGCATACATAGTTGCTGCTGCTGTTTGAACTTCTGTAGTTGCTTGGAAGTCACCAGTATATAAATATTGGATTGTAACTGCGCCTGCTTCTAATCCTAATTCTTCAGCTGCTTTTGCTGCACCTTGAACATAACCATGACCAAATCTTTGAACTGCTGGAACAGCCATTCCACCCATAAATCCTAGTTTTCTAAAACCATCTTTAACTGCTGCATAGCCTGCTAGGAATCCTGTTTGTTCTTCAGCATAGAAAATTGATGCTACGTTTTTGTTAATCTTAACTTCTCCATCTACTGTTGGTGCTCCATCAAGTAAGATGAATTTAACATTTTTGTGAGCTGATTGAACAGTTCCAATTGGTGCTTCAAATAAGAAACCTGGTGTTACAATAATTGTTGCTCCATCAGCGATTGCTTGGTTAATAGCCGCAATGTATTGTTCGTTGTTCGCTTCTGTTGGTTTTAAATATGCATATCTAACGCCTTCTTTATACACCAAACGCTTTAACACCTTCATAAGATCCTTGGTTAAATGATCTGTCTGTAATGTCTCCCTTGTCTGTGATTAAAACGATTTTTTGACTTTCTTTGTCAATCTTCTTATCACAGCCACTTAAACCTACGATTGCGAATGCCGCAATCAATAATGCTACTAATTTTCTCATTCTTTCTCCTCCGTTTTAATTAAATTTTTTTAGGTAAACGCTACCATAACTTGTTTTATCACATTTATCTTTTTCTCTCAATGATTTTTTAACTTTTTTTAATCTTTACAATTCTTTTATTTCATTTAATTCTTTATTTGTGAATAAATAAAAGTCAAAACACTTCTCCAATGGTCTAATAAAAACTATTTCATTTTCATTAATATATTTAACCATCTTATTTGGATGCGGATAAACAATTAACATTTTAGGTTCTTCTACTAAATCAAACCCGTTTAGGGGAATTAATTTAATCTTTTTAGCTGGTTTTACTTGCCAGTGTGTCTTAGAATTAATTGATAATTCTTTATAGCCACCAATATATAATAGTTTAAGTTTGTATGTAACACCATTAACTAAAAAATCATAATGATAAGCCCCTTTATTTGATGGGGTTAAAGTACCTATTTCATTAAGTTTTTTAATAATTTCTTTAGTTTGCTCTTTAATATTTACTTTAATTATTAAAGATACCACCGTAATAATCAAAATTCCTACCGCAATAAATATTAAAGATATCTCACCTATACCTAGTAAAAACATATAATCACTCCACTAAATAAGTAATAGTCTCATAAGGTCTTAATGTTAAGTTTGTTAAGGCTTTATTTGGATTATCATAATTAGATAATAATACTTTCTTAACTTTATAACCTCTTATTGATACATTCACATCTTTATTAAAAAAGTTAGAAACTGTTAAAATCTTTTTATTTCCTATTCTCACATAAGCATAAACATCTTTATGTCTAGGTAGTAATTGTTTATAACTACCATAAATTAAAGTGTCTTTATACTTAGGATTAGCCCTTAGTTTAAAGATTTCCCTATAATGTTTGTAAATACTTTTTTCATCTTCTAAGGCCTTTTTAACATTATATTCTTTATGATTAGGAAGAATGTTAAACCATGGTTTCACATTAGAAAAACCTGCATATTTTGAAGAGTCCCAACTCATAATTGTCCTTGCGTTATCACGACTCTTAATTCCCATCAAATAAATATATTCATCTTTATTAGGACTATTTTCTATATCATTTAAGTAATAATTATTTTTATCTTGAACATCATTAAAATCATCAATAGTTCTAAAAGGATAATTAGTCATTCCAATTTCTTCTCCTTGATAGACAAATGGTGTTCCCCACATAAAATAAAGTGAACTTCCTAACATACTTCCAGATAAGTAAATGTTATTAGGATCTCCATATTGACTAATTAATCTAGGATGGTCATGATTTAACCAATAAATTGGCGTCCATGCTTTACCATAAAGACCGTATTGCCACTTTCTAAAGTTTTTCTTTAGATTAACTAAATCAACTACTACTTGCTCTTTTTTATTTAAATCCCAAACATTATTACTCCAACAATGATCAAAGTTAAATACCATATTAAGTGAACCAGCTTCTAAATTTGAATATCTAAGTGCTTCTTCTGGTGTAGCTCCACCACCAACCTCACCGATTGTGACAATATCATATTTATCAAAAACATTTTCTTTAAACTCTCTTAAATAATCAAAAATAACTGGTAAATTAGAAAACATTCGCCAATCAGGTTTATATTTTCCTAAAGTATCCATAGTAGAATCAATAAGTTCATCTTTTCTTCCTAAGTGCGCTACCGCATCAATTCTAAAACCATCAATTCCTAAATCAAGCCAAAAGGTGGCAACATTCATCATTTCATGTCTTACTTTAGGATTCTTATAATTTAAATCAGGCATTTTATTAGAAAATATTTTCATATAATATTGGTTAGTTAATATATCTTTTTTCCAACAAGAACCGCCAAAGAAAGAGGCCCAGTTTGTTGGTGGAGTTTCTACACCATCAACAATCTTTCCGTCTGCCCAAATATAGTAATCTCTATAAGGGTTATCTTTACTCTTTCTTGATTCAATAAACCAAGCATGTTCATCACTTGTATGATTCATCACAAAGTCAGCGATTATTCTAATTCCTAATTTGTGTGCATCTTTAATTAACAACTTCATATCATCAAGAGTTCCAAATGATGGGTCAATATCAAAGAAATCCGCTACATCATAACCATTATCATCCATTGGTGATTTATAAAATGGACAAATCCAAATTAAGGTTATTCCTAAATCTTTTAAATAAGGAAGTTTTTCTCTAATTCCATTTAAATCTCCAATACCATCGTTATTGGAATCTTTAAAGCTTTTTAAATAAATTTGATAGCCAACTGCTTCTTTCCACCAAGTAGGCTTATAAAACATAAAATACACCTCGCTTATATAAGTATACCATGTATAAGTTAAAAAACTAACATCCTATTTTATGTTTTTTTAGTTTTTTTGTTATAATATTGTATAACTTATTTTAGAGGGCTAATATTTATTAAAATTTAGTTATATGATAAAATTATCATGAGGTATATTATTTTGAGAACATTAAAGCTAATTATAACTACATCCTTACTATTAATAGGTCTTTTTGTAGGCTTTTTATTGCGTGCTCAAGATGAATCTTTAGAAATCTATTATTTTGACCCTTTAAATCAATATGAAGACATCCAATTATCATTTGTGAGCACGGCTAAAAATGAACCAATAATAACTTTTGAAAGTGAAGTTGTTACTTTAAATAGCTTAAAAATGGTTAGGTTTTCAACAACACACATAAGTTTTGAAAAAGCCCAACTTAAATTAACTTATACTAAAATAAAAGAAGAAATGCCTACCACTGTTGAAGAAACTTTTGAGATTGTCTTAAATGAAGAGTATAAAAGGGATAGTGTTTATAGGTATTATTTAAGAAACAATAAACTCTTTCAAACGGCAGTTGAGCTTAATAATGATATTTTATATGCAACATTTGATAAACCAACATTTGGTAGTGTTGTAATAAAGTTTAAAACACTTCATCCAATTAGTGATTTAACAAAGATTACTTTAAAAGAAGGTGAAAACGAACTTCCAATCGAAGATATTCGACTTCACGGCGATACATATTTTTTTAATACAGATGAAATTGATATTAAAAAAGAATATCTTTTAGTGATTGACTTTTTAGAACTAGAAATTAAGTCTTATTATGTTCGTTATGACTTTTTATATGATGATGGCTCTTTTATGGGTAAATATAATTACTTTGGTAATGATTTAGGAGCTAATTATAGTGAAACTTCGACAACTTTTAAAATATGGGCACCTTTATTAAAAAATATAACTTTAAATATTTACTCTACTATTGGTGAAAAAGAAAGTTCTTATGCGATGATTGAAGGTAACTTTGGTGTTTTTGAACGGAGAGTTCCTGGTAATCTTAAAAATAAAGAATACACCTTTTCTTTTGAAAGATATGGAAAAACTCATGAAATCATCGATCCAAATGCGAAATACATTAGCCATGATAATAAACGTGGAGTTATTATAAATCCACTAGAGGCAAACCCTCGCAATTATAAGAGTTATTCTTTAACTTTTAAGGGGACCTATGTTGATGCGGTTATTTATGAAGCGAGTATTGAAAAAATGACTAATGATTTTTCAATACCTAACAATTACAAAAATACTTTTTATGCCTTAACTAGAACAAATGCCACTCATCCTCTTGATAGTGAAATAAAACTAGGAATTAATCATTTGGTTGATTTAGGAATTACTCATATTACATTAAATGATATTTTTGATAGTACTAATTCTTTGAAAGCACCAAACAATAAATATAAACTTAAATCAAGTTCTAAACCAAAAGCGATGGGGGAGTTAAAAACACTAATTCATAAACTAAATGAGTATGATATTGGAGTTATTTATGAGTTTAATATTAATAGGCCAGTAATTGAGGCATTAGAACTTTTAATGCCTGGTTATTATTATGAACATCTTGATGGTAATATTATTAAAAATGATGGTAATGCAAATTTCAATTTTAATAATCATATGGTCGAAAATTACCTATCTTCTACTATTAGTTATTTAGTGGATGAATATAATTTAGCAGGTATTAAATTAAGTCCACTTAACCATTTTAAGGTAGACGTTGTCAATGAAATGTATCAATCTTTACTTAATGATAATTCTAAATTTATTATGTATGGCGAGTTTGGATTAGAACCTCATAATAAAACTGGTAAAATTAATAAAACTAATTTAAGAAATGTTTCTTTAGTTGGGGTTATTGATACTAGATTTAAAACACTTAATAACTTTTTTAATGAGGGAACAGCTGATTTAAGAGAATATTTATTAAAAGAGCCAACTATTAACTTTCAAACTGCGAACATTAATCAAACATTTAATAAATTACCTAATTTAAGTTCCTATAAAGAATCTGAGCGCGCTCAAGCTTTATATATGAACTTACTTTCTTTTGGAGTTCCAGTTATCAAAGCCGGAGATGAATTTAATGATTATGGTGAGTATTTAACATATGATTATAGACTTACACAATGGAATTTCCATCGTAATTTTAAAGATTTAATTAAATTTAGACAAACTCAAAAATCACTTAAATTAGAAGAACATAGTGATGTTAAGAAAATGGTTTTATATAAACATGAAGGCAATATTATTACCATTCAAATTACTAACCTTGACAATCAGTATCCAGAATTATTATTTATTTATAAAAACAAATTTACTTCTAATGAAAAAATTATTTTACCAGTTGGTCTAGATACCGAAGAAAAAAGAAAACCCAATGATGGGTCATTAGATTGGCGAACCATTTTTTCAAATGATTATAATTATGTAGATGGCATTTATGAAAGTGAACATGAAATGTCTTTAAATAATAACCAAACATTACTACTTCATTTTGGAGAAATTAGTGGTAAAATAGTTGAAATTCCTCCAAGAATACCGGAAAAACCACAAGATAACACAGGTATTTTATTAAAATCACTTATCTTTGTTGGAATAGCAATGGTGGTTGCGGGAATTTTCGTGACATACTTTATTTTAAAACCACCAAAAGAAAATAACTCTTAGATTATTTCTAAAAGTTCTTTTAAATTACTAATTATTTTATAAGGTTTAAATATTTCTAATTCTTCTTTTCTTCTAAACCCATATGTTACCGCAATGGCTCTTATATTAGAGTTTATTGCGGTTTTCATATCGGTTTCTGTATCACCAACATAAATTGTTTCTTTCTTAGTTACGCCTAATGATTTCATAATATGATTAGGCATATCGCTTGCTGGTTTTCTCATAAATTTTTCACTGGTTCCAATCACAAAAGAAAAGACTCCAGGAAATAAATCTTCAATTAATGATTTAGTAATTTCATCTTGCTTATTTGAACATACCGCAAGCTTTAAATTTGTTTTCTTTAGTTCTTCTAATGTTTCTTTAACACCAGGATAAGGCTTAGTATTGTCGTTTTGGTGAATTTTATAATGAGCATCATAAACTTTATAAACTTCATCATAATTTTCAATTTCACCAAAAGATTTTTCTAGTAAATACCTTGGGCCTTGACCTAAAAAATATTTGATTTCTTCTTCCGTTCTTGGCTTTTTATTAAACTTATTTAATGTGTAGTTAACACTATTTGTAATATCAGTTAATGTATCTAGTAGTGTTCCATCTAAATCAAAGATAATTAATTTAATCATATTCGTACCTTTCTTTTCTTTTAAAAATATTTGTTTTTTATATTTAATTGTGATATTATGTTTTTTAGCATGCAGCCTTAGCTCAGTAGGCAGAGCACCAGACTCTTAATCTGGGAGTCGTGGGTTCGATCCCCACAGGCTGTACCAAGAAAATAATAACACACTACTTCTTTTGGAAATAGCGTGTTTTTTTATTTTCAAATGGTTTTTAAAGCATTAATTATTTTAAATGATCCATTATTTCTACTCTACCGCTATATTGGTTGCTAATTACTTTATCTTCTATAAACAGTAATGTTGGTGTAACTCTTATTTTAATATTTTTAATTGCATAAACGCCAATATTTTTATAGGCTGGATCATCAGTAATACCAATAGGATTTAAATCTGTATTAAAGAAATAACAAGTAATTTTATGTTTTTTCATTAATTCTTTTATTTTAGCAGTAGTCTCTATACATGCTTGACAATTTTCACCATAAAAATAGACATAATAACTGCCTTCAAATGATAAGATTTCTTCCCTTACGATTTGGGTTGGTTCGACTTCTTTCTTTTTACAACCACCTAATAATGATATCGCAAAGACCATTACCATTAAAATAAATGCTTTTCTCATTATCGTTTAGAAAATTTCATTGTTAAATAGCCTTGTTCAAATGCTTCAGGATATGGATAACTTTCTTCTCTCATTCGTCTAAATTGAACAAAGACTAAATCTCTTTCATAATCGATTCTTGTGATAACGCCCATTTCTTTTTCATTTTTTACAGAAACGCGTTCACCAATAATTTTTGATTCATCATGCCATGCCATAAAATAATACCTCACTTCTTATACATTATAACATTTTTAAGTTAAGATGATAAGTGGTACACTTAATTCTTCTAATGTTTTTCCTGCGTGATGTGACTTAAAGGGATTTTCATCTATTTCATAGGCAATTGCCTTATTAGATATTGAAATTGCGGTATATTCCCCAATAAATGAATCTAAGATTGGATTTATTTCTCCATAACCAAATAAATTAGATTTTAACAATTCTTTTTTAGTGTAAAGAATAAATCCTGGTTGAAAATATTTATTAAATAAACTAACAAATTTATCTTTACATTCAGGTTTTACAAAAAATGTTTTCATTCTATCTTCAATGCTAGGTAAACGGTAAAATGTCTCTACCATTTCCTTATAATCTTTAACATAAAGATATTCAACATCAATAAGCCCGTGATCAGCAACTATAATTAATAAAACATTACTATCAAGTTTTTTTCTAAAACTATAAACTATTTCATTTAAATATTTAAGTTTATCAATCGCTTTAGGCCCGTTTATACCCTCTTTATGAATAGTCGCATCAGGCTCATCAAAGTAACAATAACTTAAACTTCTTTTTCCTTTAGTAATCATTAATAATCTATCAAGTTGTTCAGTAAATGTTTCATAATCACTTCCATTAATTGGGGCAGGAAATATAGCTTCAACATGTAAGTCTTTATTAACTTCTTTTATTTGTTCAAGGAAGTTTGGTCTTAAAAGTAAGTCATAAAGATTATTAATAATTTTTTCATTAGTATAATAATCACGTTTTAAAAATATTGTGTCTGTCTTATTTTCAAACTTATTATATTGACACCAACCTAAAAAACCTAATTCATATGGCGTTTGACCTCTTAAAAAGGCGTTCGTTGCCGCAACAGTTGTTGGGGGAAAAACACTTGATAAAGTCGTTTTTATGTTTTTTCTTAAAAATGAATCTTTAGGTAAGTTATTTAAAATATTTATTCCCATTCCATCTAATAACATCACTATTACATGTTTATAATTTTTAGCTAAGTATTCATCTAATAATGGTAATGTATTATGATGAGTTTTGGCGTTATAGTGTTTTAAAAGTGAATTTGTTACATTTATTAAATTATGTTTATAATTAACCATATTAATCTCTCTTTTCTTTTATTCTACTGATAAATGATAAGCAAGTCTTTTATTATCACTATCAGTTAAAACATGAATAATACCTACTAATTTAAAATTATTTCTTTCTAAGGATTTAATCATTGGAATATTCTTTTTATGAGTATCAATTCTAATATCTTTAACTTTAAAATAATCAAAGATAAACTTATAAAACTTATCAGTTATTTTTAAGCCTAATCCTTTATTACCTACCGCAATTCTATGAATAACCATATAATTATTATCATTTAACCAGGCACCTTTTATTTTCTCATAAGTAGGTTCATAGTTAAAAACACTCATTGTCGCTAAAATTTCTTTATCCACATAAACAAATGTATGTCCACCATTAATATCTGTTGTAAGTATTTCTTTATTCGGATAATTGTTTTGCCACTGAGTTAAGTTAGATTCTTTCATTCTTTCCTGAGCTTCTTTAATAATTTTTAAAATATTTTCTAAATCACTAAGTTTAGCTTTTCTTATCATACATAAACCTCACAAAATAATTATAACATGGATTATAAAAACCGCACTAGGCGGTTTTATTTAAAGTTTTAATAATTTATTATACTTATTCAGTTTCTACTACTTCTTTTTTAGCTTTTTGATATTTAATAAGTTCAGGGATTGATAGTAAAGCATTTAAAACTATTCCTACAATTGCCGCAATCGCGATTGCAGGGAAATATACGATTTGTCCTGAAACTTTATAAAGTGGAAATCCACCATTAGGTAAGGCGTAATGTCCGCCTAAACCAATTACGAAAATAACCGCGATAATTGCCAAGTTTTTAGGATTAAACATATCTACTTTCTTTTCAATCATTAAAGTTATTCCTTGAGCAGCAATAACTCCGAATAAATAAATTGAAGCCCCATTTGTAACAGGTCCAGGTAAGAATGAGGCAAAATCCGCAAGTGGAGTAAATGCAAATAAAATTGCGAGTAACGCTGTTAAGCCAAAAACCCAAGTAGAAAACACTCTTGTAACGGCGCTTGCGCTAATATTTTCTCCATAATTTGTTCCTGCAGGTCCACCAAAGAATGTCGCAACTACGTCACAAATTCCATCTCCAATTAAGTTGTCACCTAGTCTATCTTTAATATCATATTTCTTTTCTACGCCTTTTCTTTCCGCTAGATCATTAACATATAAATCTAGTTGATAAACATGTGCTGTTGATTCAGGAATTGTCACAAGGGCAATCGGTACAATCGCGAGTAAGGCTGCAGGTAAGTAACTCCAGTTTGCTTTAGGGAATGTTGAAAATACTGTCCAGTTTAATATTCTAAAACCAGTATCATGACCGCTTGCGCCAGTAAATAATGAAATATCAATAATTAAGGTTGCTAGAATTCCTACAAGTATTCCTAGTAAAATTGGTAATTGACCAATAAATCCTTTTCTTAAAAAAACTGTAAAGGCGATAATTGAAAGTAAGGTAATACTTGAAATAAAGAAACTTGAAGCATTCATCATGCCAGTAGTAGCGTTAATTGTAAATGAATTAGAAACCGCACTTCCTGCTAGTGAAAGTCCAATTATTGCCGCAACTGGTCCAGTAACATGCGGCGGTAAGACTTTTTCCATCTTTTCTTGACCAAAATATTTAACAATTACACCCGCAATAACGGATAAAACTCCACTTAGTGCGATTGCAACTTGAATTGGCCCCATAATTTCTTTGGCAATTAATCCTACATCATTTAAATCTATTCCCAAACTTGAATAATAACTTGCGGCAATAATTGAAACCGCAGGGATATATGAGAAGCTTGAGCCAAAATAAAGTGGTATCTTTCCTTTAGTAACTAATAAAAACACTAAAGTAGCGACACCACTAGCGAAGATTGCAGTAGGAATATTGAATTTCATCAATAACGCTGCTAAAACTGTTGCCGGTAACATTACTAAAAATTGTTGTACCGCAAATAATAACGATTTTGCTATCGTTGGCTTTTCATCAGGTAAATACCCAATAACTTTTTTTGTCATAAATAGACCCCTTTCTTTTTTAGCAGGCCATTTAACAAAAAAGGACACCTATAGCGCCCTTTAATTACGTTAAAAAAGATTTGTATACCTTTTGTTGCTCTCTGTCAACGGTTAAAGGACCTTACTTTTACTACTAACAATGATACTTCATTTATTTTTAAAATACAAGTCTTTTTTAAAATATCTTTATTTTTATTTTTTATCCTAAAGCAATATCTAGAACCATCATCACAATAAAGCCAATTGTAAAGCCAAATGTTGAATAGTGAGCCCCTGTTTCTGTTGATCTATTTCTTGCTTCAGGAATTAATTCTTCTACTACTACAAATATCATCGCTCCTGCCGCAAAGGCTAAAGCGTAAGGTAATATTGGTAACATAAACTGAACTAAGATTGCACCAATAACTGCGAATAGTGGTTCAACTAGAGCGCTAGCTTGACCGTAAAAGAATGATTTACTTCTACTTAGGCCTTCTTGTCTTAAAGGAATTGATACCGCTGCTCCTTCTGGAAAGTTTTGAATTCCAATTCCAATTGAAACAATAATCGCTGAAATTAACGCAGCTCTTGCATCCGCTACTGCTCCATCTCTTAAAAATGCACCAACCGCACCTATCGCAACCCCAACAGCTAATCCCTCAGGGATATTATGAAGTGTAATCGAAAAAATTAGTAATCTTATTCTTGACCAACTTGTTTTTGGTCCTTCTGGTTTATGTCCTTCGCCAAAGTGTAGGTGAGGTAAACATCTATCAAAGATATATAAAAATATTACTCCTAATAGTATTCCTATTGCCGCAACCAACCAAGGAATATAACCTAAATCTTCCGCATGTTCCAGCGCTGGAATAATTAAACTCCAAACCGATGCGGCAATCATTACCCCACTTGCAAATCCTAGCATTAATGCATACGCTTTATTATTTATCTTCTTAAAAAAGAACACCAAGCCTGCCCCAAGTGCAGTTATTCCCCATGTTAATAATCCTGCAAGTAAGGCAATTAACCAAACTGGCTGTTGTAATAACCAATCAATCATATTTTAAAGCCCTTTCTTATAAAAACATAATTGTATATAAAGGAAATCTGTAAAGATTTTCTTTAATTTCTAAATTATACAGTTAATTCAATACCTTGGCTAATTTCATGGTTTTCAAATAATGAATCCATTGCCTTAGCTTTTGTATTATCAGCATCATTACATGAAACTGCCGTTAAGACATTATTATATCTAATCATAAATTCCATCGATAAATTTGTTGGTTTTTGAACATAGTATAAACGATACCCCTGTTTTACTAATAAATCGGCAACTGCACTTTCTAAAACAGCACTATTAAAGACATTTAAATTACCATCAATTATTTCTTGTTGAGCAACATAACCTAATTGACCTGTAAGTAAGCCAACATCTTTATAATAAACTTTAAAAATATCATATCTTGCGTGATTTGCAAGAGGTAACTTGTAATCTTCAAGTTGGAAAGAAATATGAATCATATCAGCATCATGAAGCCATAAAATTGATGATTCAAATTTTCTTGCGTTACCTTTATCTTCAACAACTCCATATTGAAATTTTTTATATTCTTTTACAAGTTGAGCTGGAAGTGAATTTAAGCACTGTTTAACTTTTCTTCTATCTGTTTTCTTTAAGTATTTATCGATATCTTTTTCATATTGTCGTAAAATAGCTTTTTGAAGTCTAATTACTGTTTTAAAGTTATGTTTATGAATAAAACTATAAACAACTTCAGGAAGACCACCAATAACCATATACTCTTTAAACAAACTTATAAACTCTTCATGGAGCGCAATCGGAATAGGTGTTTTCGCATTAAAGTGTGACTCAACTTCGCTAATTGTTTTATCACTAACACCATTTGCCCATAAAAACTCTTCAAAGTCTAGGGAATGCATAGTTACTAAATATTCATTTTCTCTAATATCAGTATCAAATTTATTTTGATTACCACCATAAACAGAACTCGCCATAATAACATCAAATCTACCATCTTCCATAAAAACTGGTGCCGCATCTCTTGCACGTTCACATAGATGAACTTCATCTAAGAAAATTAGTGTCTTTCTAGGAACTAACTTACTAGTTTGTAGTTTAAGCGTTATTTGTTTTGTCAAATTTCCCATATCTAATGAGCCAGCAAAAATTGATTTATAAAGAGGATTAGTTTCAAAATTTATCGTAATCAAATTATCATAGTGTTCTTTTGCGAATTGTTCTACTAAAAAACTCTTTCCAACACCTCTCGGGCCTTTAATAAATAATGCCTTTTTATCTTCTATTGAAAACCATTCTTCTAATACATCTGTCATTTTTCTTCTTAACATTTTCATCACCTATCTTTATTATATCATAATAAACTACTTTGTAAATGATAAAATACATATTTTTATAACTAATAATTTTTAATCTCACATTTATTAGTTTAGAATAAAATATTTTTTTGCATTAAAAAAGATTGCCAAAGCAATCTAAATTAAATGAATTATCATCTCTGCGATTTCATCATAAATCTTACCAACTTCTTCATCTGCTTCATATATAAAACCTTCATCTGGTTGGTTAATAGGTATTTGACCTAGTAGTGGAACACTTAGTCTATGAGAAACTAATTCTCCCCCACCTTCACCAAAGATAAACTCTTTTTTATTATTACATGTATTATGATAATAACTCATGTTTTCAACTACACCAATAAGTTCATGACCTATCTGAACCGCACCAAGTCCCGCCTTTAAAGCAACATTTGATGCGTTAATATGCGGAGTTGTAATAATAATCATTTTTGCATCTGGAGCAAATCTATTAATATCTAGTGCAGCATCACCTGTTCCTGGTGGTAAGTCAATTAAGACATAATCAGTATTATCTGCCCATTTAACACCGTTAAAATAATGTTCAAGCAATTTTCCAATCATAGGGCCACGCCACATTACTGGTTTATTATCTTCAACAAAAAACGCTGTTGAAATAATCTCTATACCACTAGCTGATGGTGGAATCATTAACTCATTAGCTGTAGCGGTTGGTTTTTCAAAGGGAATTCCATAAATATCCGCGATAGTTGCGCCGTAAACATCCGCATCAATAATTCCTACCTTTTTACCTAAACGGGTCAAAGAATACGCTAAATTAGCTGTAAAAGTTGATTTTCCAACTCCACCTTTACCACTAGCAATTCCAATATAAGTTATTTTCTTTTCATCTTTTTCTAAAAATTCATTTTTCTCAAAAGTAATTTTTATTCCTGGAAACCCTAATTCTAATTTTACTAATTTTGTTAATTCAATTTTAAAATCTATTTCATCTTTTGAATTAGGATATTTAAGCGCAATAACAACATCAACTATTCCAGTAGGGCCAACAGTTAACTTTTTAAGTCCATCTACCTTACCAATTTGTTTTTTATATCCAGGATCAACTAATGATTCAATTTTTGCTCTTAATTCTTGATAATCTACCATTTTTACACCTCGAAAATTATTATATCATGGATATCTTTTAATTTACAAAATTTACAAAAAAATTGTCATATAAACAGGTAAATAAATAATATCATCTTTAACAACTAAATCTTTTGTATGAAGCAAATATTTTCTTCCTAATTTATTTTTAAATTTAGTTTTAAATTTATTCATTGATGAAACAGTATAGTTTTTACCAGATTTAACTTCAATGGGTGAGATTTTAGTAGGTTTTTGTAAGTCTTTAATTAAAAAATCAATTTCCATAGTATTTTTACTATTAAGATTATCATATCTAGAATAAAAATAAAGATTTTTCCCATTGGCACTTAGCATTTGTGCAACAACGTTTTCAAATATCATCCCATTATTAACTTCTAATTTATCCGCTATAATTTTTTTAGCTATTTCAGCTTGCATTTTACTATCTTCATCAAAAGCATGACTTAATAGTAACCCAGTATCTGCCATATACATTTTTAAAGTTAATCTATCTTTATAAAGTGATAATCCCACAGTAGGATCATTCGCGTTATAACAAGGATTTGTTATCATAGCCTCATTAAGCCACATAAAAGCCTCTTCATAATCTCTAAAACGAGCCTCCTTTTCAATTGCACTTAAACTAAACTTTTTCTCGTGTTTAGAAAGTTGGCTTGGGATTTCATCAAAAATACTCAAAACTTTATATTCATAACCTTTTGCATATTTTGAAATATCATTACGATAAAGTGTTAAAATGTCTCTTTTAACTCTATCTACTTTATTATAATCATTAGTATTAAGATATTCTAAAACTGCTTGTGGCATTCCGCCCACTAATATATACGTTCTAAAAAGTTTCATTATTGACGAATGAAGAACTCTTAATGGATTTAATTCTTCAAAATGATTTTTAATAACATTAAATAAATCTTCCTTCCCTAATGCTATACAAAACTCTTCAAAATTTAACGGATACATCTTTAGAATTCGCTCTTCAGAGGGAATTAAAATATTTTCAACATTCCTTTTTAAACCCAAAAGTGAACCTATTTCAATATAATCATATCGATTATCAAAAACCAAATGTTTAATAAGTTGTCTTGCTTTAGGAAATAACTGGATTTCATCAAAAATAATTAGTGACTCCCTTTCGTATAAAGTTGTCCCAGTAATTGTTGATAATAAAAAGAAAAACTCATCTAAATTAGATGCATATTTAGTAAATAACGATTTAACCTCATCGCTTGCGATGCTGAAATCAATAAAGATAAATGATTTGTATTCATTTTTCGCAAACTCCTTAACTATGGTTGTTTTACCAACACGTCTAGCACCTTCAATAACTAACGCAGTCTTGCCTTGCTCTTTTTTCCAGTTAAGTAAATCATCATATATTTTTCTTTTAATGAACATATTAATAACCTCCTTTATCATCATTATACACGTTTTTGAACTTTTTTAAAAGCCTTTTTTACACGTTTTTGAACTTTTTTAAAAGCTTTTTTACACGTTTTTGAACTTTTTAAAGAAATAAACCGAAGAAAAAGCCTTAATAATTAACTTATTTAAGGCCTAAATGTTATTTGTTATTTATTTAAATGTTTGTTAATACTCCTATAAAGATAGGTAGGTTAGTTTGATTATCAATAATCATATAGACAAATGGTCTATCTAATTTTATATAATAATTATAAGAAAAGCTACATTCAATACCCATCTCCACAACAGTTACTGCCGCTGCCTTAGTTCCTAATTCATCAACTGAAATAAACGTTTTATGTAAAACACTACCAATATATGCATTTCCTCTAACAGAATTAACCATCTTAGTAAACTCAGCCATTTTAGAGTCAAAAGCTCTTTTCATTCCTAAATTTTTTAAAATATTATTCATAGTTATTTCATATCCACAACTAAATTTAGGGATACTCGCAGTTATGCTTGCGTACATAGAATTATTTAACGTATTAGTTAAAGATTCTTTTGTTAATGAGTTAATATAATCATAAATATCAACGCCTTCATTAGGCAACAATGCTGCGAAACTATATTTATTATCTTTATATGGTTTTATAAAACCTTGAGCATTACTATCAAAGATATATCTTTGTTCTACTGAACTCATCATCGTAACTATTTGTTTTTCATTTAAAATATTAGTAAACTGTTTATTTTCAAAAATAGCTTCCTCTGCATACGCTACATCCCACTTTGCATCAAATACTATTGCGTTTATTAAATACATTATGGCTTCAGCTGGGATTTCATTTAATATCTTTTTAATCATTCCATCTGTATTTTTACTAACCCAATTATTAATATCCGTTAAAGTAGTTTCATTAAATGGTGCTTTATATAGTTCTGCATCATAATAATTCGTAACTGCTTGTAAAAAGTCTTCATCAAGAGTAAGATCTTCTTCATCGCGATACCAAATAGAGTTGGCTATTTTTAATTTGTTTTGTTCGTCTGAAGGTAAAGAATTAACATAGGTATATAAATATTCATTTAAATCTTCAATTGTTATTCCACCACCTAATAAAGCTTCCATCTCACTTTTAGTCATTCCCTCTGCACCATTAGCGGTCATTGATAAGGCAAGTAAAACTGATAGTGGTGAAATTAACACATTTTTATTTTTACTCGCACTGACACTTTCTTTAAATAATTTCACTGCTAAATCAAACTGAGATTCAAGAAAAACATCACTAATAACTTTTCCTTCTACTTGTTCTATTTTTATTTCTTTTAATAAATTATCAGCCTCTTTTTTCTTTTCTTCTTGATTATTTGTTTCTATTTTTTCATCTATTTTGTTATTTATAACTTTATTATCTTTTTCACATCCCGCTAAAACAAAAACTGCCCCAAACATTAATAAAAATGTCATAATTACTTGAAAACACTTTTTCACACTAATTCCTCCCTTATAAGTTTTATGTCTATATTTTCATTATATCTATATAAAATTAAAAGACACGTACTTTTAGGTATGTTGCATAATTTTAAGGATATGTTACAAAAAAGGCCTTAATAAATAAATTATTAAAGCCTTATTGTTATGAGTCCTTTGCCTTAAATGCTTTTTTAATTCTTTTACTCATTTTTTCTCCAGTATCATATGATAAAATGGCTTGTTTATACATTGGCATAACTAATCTATATACGATTATTGTAGTAATGAGTAATAGTGCTAAACTAATTAATCCGTCCCACCAAGTAATACTTCCTGATAAATAAAGACTAGGAACCATCATTGGTGAGAAAAATGGAATATATGACATTATTCTTACAAATAAATTACCATGGCCAAACATTGGGCCAAACATTGCTCCATAGAAACCGATTAACATTACAATCATCATTGGTGATTGGAATTGTTGGTATTCTTCGTTTGTAGTAGATATCGCAGCGACAAAGGCCATTAAAACCATCATCATTAAGCCACCTACACCACTAAATAAAATTAAATAAAGAATTGTAAGTGGTAAATATTTAAGTAGTGAATCAACAATCTCTTTATCAATTCCTAGTGAGCCTGTTAACATTTCAGAAGCACCACCCATTCCACTAAAGCCTTGATTAAAGATTAATACCGATACTAGTGAAGCAATTAATCCATAAATTACTATTAGTAATGTTTGAACAACTAAGGCAATTAAACTTGTAAATATTTTTGCGAAAAAGTGTTGTTGTGGGCTAACGTTTGCGATAATGTATTCAATTGCTTTTGATGATTTTTCCTCAACAATTGAACCTCCCACAAACTGAACAGCCATCATTAATAAAATATAAATTGGAATCGAAAGAAACATCGCAAGAGTCCCCATTGCCTCTCTTACTGCTGAGTCATCTTCAAGTCTATTTATAATTAACACATCTCTACCCACAGAACCATAATCAGTAATTAATGCTTTTTCTTCTTCGGTTTTACTTTCTAAGAAATATTTAGATGCCAAACCACCTACTGTCATAGCTAATACTTGTGTATTTGTTTCTGTTAGTTTAAATTGATGAAGCGTTCCTTTTAAATTACCAGCTTCATCAGTTTTTAAAATTAAAGTTGGTAACTTATCTTCTTCATTAAATAAATCAACACCTTCAAAATAAAGTCCACCATGCATCACTGCGCCATTTTTGTAAGTTTTTAGATAAAGTTCTTCTAAATCAGTAACTAAATTTATGCTAGTTGTTTCGTTAACTACTAAAACCTTTTGACCTTTTTGATCTGGTTCAAATAATCTAATAATATTACTAATATTCGCAATCAATATTAAGGCTACTAAAGTAATAATGTTAGAAATTAAAAATGATTTAGAGAAAATACGTTTTTTAAGTTGATACTTTAATAAATACTTAAACTTGCTCATACGCATCACCTACTTTATCAATAAATATTTCTGAAAGTTTGGCTTGTTCAACATCAAACTTCATAATATTTTTTAATGTTTTCACATATTTAAAAACTTCATTCGCGTATGATTCATCTTCAATTTTCACAATCCATTGATTTGCATCAATTAAAACATCATAAACGCCTTCAATTGCTCTTAATTTTTCTTCTTTTAAGCCATCAGCGACAATTAAAATAGAATGTTTTTTGTAGTCTTTTTTAATTTCACTAATCTGTCCTTCTAAAACAACTTCACCTTTTTCTAAAACAATTAAGTTTTCACAAAACGATTCTACATGGTCAATTTGGTGAGTTGAAAAAATAATCATTGAACCTTTCTTTTGAAAATCTCTAATAACTTCAACAAATTTAAGTGTATTAAGTGGATCTAATCCTGAAAAAGGTTCATCTAAAATTAAAAGTTGAGGATTATTAATTATCGAAGTAATAAACTGTATTTTTTGTTGATTACCTTTTGATAAAGTATTAATCTTCTTTTCTTCATAATCAGGAATATTAAACCTTTCTAACCAGTATTTCATTCTTTCAATTATTATATCTTCTGGAATACTTTTTAAACTGGCATAATGAATAATTAATTCTTTTACTGTTAATCTTGGAAGTAAAGAACGCTCTTCAATCATATAACCAATCTTATCAACATCATCATAGGTTATTTCTTTTCCATCAAGAGTAATAGATCCTTCAGTTGGTTCTAAAAGTCCCATAATCATTTTAAAAGTTGTCGTTTTACCGGCACCATTAGTTCCAAGTAAACCAAATACCTCACCAGGTTTAATCGTAAAAGATAAATTATTGACTGCGGTAAAATCACCATAGTTCTTTTTTACATTGGAAACAATTAACATATCTCACCTCTAATTTTTCTTATTTATTCTATCTTCTAATAGTTCTACAAATGCATCATAAGAAACAGTAAATTGCTTTTTAGAGCCATATTCGCGATATGTGATAGTGTTATCTTTAACCTCGTTATCACCAAAAACTAGTTGATATGGAATTTTCATTGTTTGATGATTTCTAATCTTTTTAGATAAGGTTTCTTCTGTGAAATCCGCTTCTACTCTAAAGCCTTTTAATCTTAATTTATTTAATACATTTAAAACATGTTTTTTATGAATTTCTAAGTTCACAGGAATTAATACGGCTTGAGTTGGTGCTAACCATAAAGGGAAAATCCCTTTATATTCTTCTAATAAATAAGCAACAAATCTTTCCATAGTACTAACAATTCCTCTATGAATAACTACTGGCGTATTATCATTTTTACCATCTTCACCAACATAAGTAAGTTCAAATCTTCTTGGTAGTAAAAAGTCAAGTTGAATTGTTGATAATGTTTCTTCACTACCTAAGGCAGTTTTAACTTGAACATCTAATTTAGGCCCATAAAATGCCGCTTCACCATAAGCCTCAACATAAGGTAGTCCAATTGAATCCATTACTGATTTTAATTCTTTCTCGGCATTATCCCACATTTCATCATCATCAAAGTATTTTTCTTTATTATCTTTATCACGATAACTTAATCTAAACTTATATTCAGTAATATTAAAGTCTTTATAAACATCTAAAAGCAAGTTTAAAACACGTTTAAACTCATCTTTAATTTGATCAGGTCTAACAAAGATATGCGCATCATTTAGTGTCATTTCTCTTACTCTATGGAGTCCAGTTAACGCTCCTGATTTTTCATATCTATGCATCATTCCTAATTCCGCAATGCGAATAGGTAGGTCTTTATATGAATGCATATTTTCTTTATAAATCAACATATGATGTGGACAGTTCATCGGTCTAATTACTACTGTTTCTTCTCCCATTACCATTGGTGGAAACATAGAATCTTTGTAATGATCCCAGTGCCCTGAAGTAACATATAATTCTTTATCGGCTAAAATTGGTGTATAAACATGGTCATAACCTAAACTAATTTCTTTATCTACAATGTAACGTTCAATAATGCGCCTTACGGTCGCCCCATTTTTTAACCAAAATGGAAGTCCTTGACCAGCTTCATTACTTAACATAAAGATACCTAACTCTTTACCTAACTTTCTATGGTCACGCTCTTTTCTTTCTTCTAGCATATTAAGGTGTTTTTTTAAGTCTTTTTCGTTATAAAAACTAACTCCATAAACTCGCGTTAACATCTTATTATTAGAATCCCCTCTAAAATAAGCTCCCGCTAAACTTAAAAGCTTAAAGTGTTTAATTAGCCCTGTATGCTCAACATGCCCACCTCTACATAAATCACTAAATGCTCCTTGAGTATATGTAGTAATTACCTCACCTTCTAAATCCTTAATTAGTTCTGTTTTGTAAGGGTCATGTTTAAAAAGTTCTAAAGCTTCTTCATAAGAAACCTCACGTCTTATAATTGGACTATTATTTAAAGATAACTCACGCATCTTAGTTTCAATCTTTTCTAAATCATCCACACTAATTTTCTCTTCAAAATCAACATCATAATAAAAGCCTTCCGCTATCGCTGGGCCTACGCCAAACTTAGCATTAGGATACAAAACTTTAATCGCTTCAGCCATTAAGTGTGCTGTTGAATGATTTAGTAAGTAAAAAGATTCTTCATCAGTTTCCTTTAAAATCTTTAGTGAACCATCAATTAATAAAGGTCTACTTAACTCAATTAATTCACCATTATAAAGCGCTCCTATAGCGCTTTTTCTTAAACTATTAGAAATGCTTGCGGCAATTTCTTTTGGCGTAATTCCTTTTTTGTATTCTACATTGTTACCATCTAAAAATGTAATTTTAATCATTTGCTTCCCTTGTATACTCTATTATGTAATATGCAGTCTACATTTTAGAGTATATTATCCTTTCTTTTAAAAATTGACTGCTTATTATAAAATGAACTTAGGTGCTGTGGATTTTCATCATTCGCTTACATCTTTGAATGTTTTAGGAGGGTACTACCACGGCCCTATTTCAAATCTTCAATTA
>JAAZKC010000125.1 GCA_012800005.1 Acholeplasmataceae bacterium
ATTACTACATTTAGATGAACGTTTAGAAAAAGAAAAACCTAGTTTGTAACTAGGTTTTTCTTTTTCTAAACGTTCATCTAAATGTAGTAATCTAACTTTATATTCACTAATATAACCTTTATAGTTATTTATTAAAGTATCTTTTAAAGTTGTAATATTTATAAGTAGATTTTCTTTATTAGGTGTTGCCATTTCTGCGGCAGCGGTTGGGGTTGGCGCTCTTAAATCCGCAACAAAGTCCGCAATAGTAAAGTCGGTTTCATGGCCTACCGCAGAGATTATTGGAATCTCTGAGTTATAAATTGCCTCAATTAATGGTAGTTCATTAAAAGCCCATAAAACTTCAATTGAACCTCCACCCCTTCCAACAATCAAAACATCAACCTTTTTATCACTATTGGCTTTTTTAATCTTTTCAGCAATTGAATTTTTAGCTTCTTCACCTTGAACTAATGCTGGATAAATTATTACTTTCGCAAGCGGATATCTTCTTTCGATTGTGTTTAAAATATCTTGAATAGCCGCTCCTGTTGGCGATGTGATAACTCCAATTGTGGTTGGATACAGTGGAATTTTCTTTTTTCTTTCTTCTTTAAAATAACCTTTTTTCTCTAATTCAGCCTTTAGTTTTTCATATGCTAAATAAAGTTCTCCAATACCATCTAGTTCCATAGTCCTTATTATTATTGAATAACTTCCTTGTGGTTCATAAAGATCAATATTTCCACTAACTAAAACTTTATCCCCTTCTTTTGGTTCAAAGTTTAACATTCTTGCATTCCCTGCAAACATTACAGCCCTAATTGAAGCATTTTCATCTTTAAGTGATAAATATAAATGACCTCTACTATGTCTAGTAAAATTAGAAATTTCACCTCTTAAAAGAACATTTGTTAAATGTTCGTCTGTTTCTAATTTATACTTAATATATTTAGTTAATGCCGTAACTGTTAAATATCTACGTTCTTCCATCTAATCAAGACTTTCTTTAATATTTTCTAATAATCTATTATTGAATCTTCTTTGTTTATCATCAATATCACTATACTTTTTTGTGATTTCAATGGCTTCATTAATAATTATTTCTTTTGGAGTATTTGTATAGATTATTTCATAAGTAGCTAGTCTAATAATCGCTCTATCTAAATAAGATAAACGTGACAGTGTATAACCTTTAATAACATTAGAAATAACTTCATCTATATGTTCTAAATTTTCTAAAACTTTATTAAATAAATCATTATCTTCGCTATCTTCTTTTACTTCAAGCAAATCATATAGATATAACTTAAAAATAGTTTCTACTCTTTTTTCTCTTCTACTCATTATAAATACCTCTTTATTATTTTAACATAAAATAATATTAAAAAAAACCGGAAAGCCTCCGGTTTCTTAAAATTTAAGCACCTACATATATGATGTTAATTTTCTTTTTTAAAATCTTTATCAATAGGTTTCAATTCAATAGTTTTTTTATCATCAATATTTTCATAATTTCTTATTATTGCTATATCATCTTCTGGAAAATCAATGCTCATTGCATATTTAGCATATAAAGTCAGAAATTTTTTTACAAGATTCTTTTCAATTGGTTTATCAAATAATTCAGGATTACATATTCTAATGCCTAAATATAAATTTTCCCCTATTTCTTTTTTAGGTTCTAAACTAGGTTGAACATAATCAAAATCTAAAATTGAAAATTTTTGGCTATTCCAAAATTCCGCTACACCACGTTTTTTTTCTCTAATTTCACCAGTGATATTTTGTGATTTATCCACTTCAATAAAAATGTAATCAATCTTTCTTTCATGATATTTTTTCGCATCTTTATTAAAAATGTTAATCATTTCTTCTACCAATCTACTTCCTATTTGTTTTCTTCTATATTTGTTTTTAACAACTAAATATTCAAAAACGCCAGAATTTATTTCCGAGAAATAATCTGCAATAATACCACCAACAACCTCATCATCAATTGTCGCAATTAAAATATAGTAATGATTTTTCCCGTTTTTACCATTTTTCTCATTTTTTAAATAGCGAATAATATTTTCTAATGATTCTCTTTCATTTTCATTGAGAAAATTAGGCAAATAAACACTTCCATAAAACAAACATAGTAAATCAACACTCTTTTCACAATCAATATCAATTTTAGTGAAAGTTAGTTTTTTTTCTTTTTGTGAAAACTCTTGTTCAAACAAATCAAGTAAGGCGCCTATTGTGATACTGTCATCAAAAACAAAATGTTCTTCTAGCCATTTCCCAAAATCTTTTTCTTTTTCCTTTATCTCTTCTATTGCAATATTTAATCGCTTTATTATTGCATTATCTGAACAATTGTTTAAAAAATATTTTTCTTTGAAATTTGTATCCTTAGAATCTTTGAAAACCTCTTTAAAGTGAGCCAATATCTTTGTGACAATTGATTCTAAAAAGAAATTATATGTTTTAGGTTCCACTATATTTGTATGTTCAAAAAACACAACACAATCATTTATATCAAGATTTTCTTTAAGGCCTTGTTTTTCTCCTTTAATAAATAAAGCCCAAATATAGGCAGTAAAATATTTATATTCCTCTGTACTAATAATTTCATAAGACACATGTTCTGAGATGACTTGTAGGTTTGATTTTAGAATTTTTCTAATAAATGGAGAGATTTCGCTTCCAAATTTATTAAAATTCTTTTCAAAATATGAATGTTTCTCATTAACTCTTAATTTTAAACTACATTGTAAACCATGAATATATTCTTCTGCTTCACCCATTCGTTTCCACAATTTGATAGACGATTCTAAATCATTTAAAACAACATTAAATGTCATAGCTTCATCACCCATACCATATTGCATGATTTTATGCCCTTGTTCTTTATATCGTGGCCTATAACTAGGACCCCACATTAACCAGGTATAAAACATATATAGTTCACTTAAATTGCGACTTGTTTTCGCATTTTCAAAGTATCTATCAACTATAGAAGACCAGTCATCATTGTAATGTTCTTGCAAGCTTGGGATTAATATCGCAGGGAATAAATATCCATTTTTAACTTTAAAATATAATCTAAAAGATAAAACTTTTCTAGTATCAATATCATATTTTTTTATGTTTTTAGGATTACCATAAAAATCAAAATAACGAGTTACATAAGGTGAACTATAAATCTCAATTACTTCAAAAGTTGAGTCAATATCAATGCTATCGTAATCCTTTTTCACATATTCTTGTAAAAAGTTTTTATAATAAAATCGGAGATTTTTAGTAGTTAGTCTTTTATTTTTATAATCTTGCACTATTATATATTCACAAAACATTCTCATTAGAACATTAGGATTTTTTCTAAAAGAAATTACTATTTTATACAGCAAAAAGAATCCGAAAAAACTATTTTTATTAAAAATATTTAAAATTGGCTTTTTATATTTATGACCAAAGTATCTAAGAAATAGAAAAACTGTCACTAAAAATGTCAAAGCTCCAAGATATTTACTTATCGTACTAATAATCTCTAAAACTTTTATGATATAATTGTAAATTTCGCTCATAAAATCCCTCTTTTCTACTTATATATTTAATGACTTATCGTACGATTCCATTTTACCATATAATACTGCATATTTAAGTTTTTATTGTTTTTATCTTCTTTTTCTTCTAACTATTATAAATGTTGCTATTACACCTACAACTAAAACACCACCTACTACTGTTATGATAATAGTTGATAAATTAATTGGTTTACCTTGTCGTCTAACACCTATACTATTCCAAGCATTGTCGATTAATTCTTTGGATACAGGATCAAAACGGAAAATCTCATCTTGTTCTCTAAAATCAATCGTATATAATTCTTTAATTCTTTCAGTGCTAGCAGTCCTAATTTGCCCTTGTCTTACGTCTTCTCTTGGTGATGCATAGAAAAGACTTCTAGTATTTTCTAAAGCACCATCATATGAAAGAATGTGATTTAAAAACTTGTAAACATTTTCCTCATTTGCACTACTATGAATTGCTAAAAAATCAATCCAAATATTAGTACCCACTTCTGGGGTAACAAAATCCAACTGCAAATCAATTTCTTCATCATAAACTCTATAAATTATTTCTGCAGCATCACCAGAATAAGCCATTGCTACATCATAATTTTTATTAGGTATTTCATCAAAAATGTCGTCGGTTAAATAACCCACTCCCTTTTTAGCTCCAACTTCAATCCATGCTTTAGCCGCATTTACTTCTTCTTCATTATTCGTATTCATAGAATAACCAAGTGTTACAAGAGCTGTCATTAAAGCATCTCTAGATTAATCATAAAAAGCTACATTGTATTTATCTCCCATTCTTAACAATTCCCAACCTTGTTGAACATCTTCAGGTGCGACAACTTCACTATTGTATAAAAGACCAACTGAACCCCAAAAATATGGAACACCATATTCTAATAAATCAAAACCAGAATCTACTTTTAAATTGTTTAAAAGTTCATCCAATCCATTTGATAAATCTGTTTCTTTATTAAATGTAGTAATTTTATTCCAATCAACTTTTTTAAGATATTCTGGATTTTCAACAATTAACTGCTCTAAAGCATATTCACTAGGAAGAATTAAGTCATATTCCGCACCACTTTTAATAAATGTGATTGCTTCTTCGTTACTAGCAAATTCATCAATAACAACTTTAATTCCATGTTTTTTAGAAAATGCTTTGATTGTTTCTTCTGTCATATATTCACCAGGAGCGAGTATTTTAACTTCTGGCCTCTTATCACAAGCAACAACACTTTGAACAAATAAAAATAAAATTAATACTAAAAACAATCTTTTCATCCTTTTAACCTCTCTTTTTTTATTTTTTTAGGTCCGCTAATAAAATAATCATATGTTATTTTTAGACCAATTACTAAACATATTAATGCCGATAAAGCATTTACTTTAGGATCGATAGCGCGTTTTAATGTATATAAATACGTTGAAATATTAGAAACGCCAGATCCAATTGTTACAAAATACGAAATTACAAAATCATCAAATGACATCGTAAAGGCGATTGCAGCACCAGCACCTATTGCAACCTTTATTTGTGGCAAAATAACTTTAGTAAGAGTTTGAAAAGGGGTTGCCCCTAAATCACTGGCTGCATCTGATAAATTAGGATCTAAACTAATAACCTTCGGATAAACAGTAATAATAACATAAGGTGTTGAAAATGCTATGTGAGCCAAAAGCATAGTTAAATATCCTTTAGGTATTTGAAAAATTCCAAATAAAACAAATAATGATATTGCAGTAATAATTTCAGGATTAATTACTGGAATATTATTAGCCATTAAAGTTAAGTTTCTAAGTACCTTTTTTTGTTTAGATAGCGCAATTGCAGCAAAAGTTCCAATAATTGTTGAAATGATTGTTGAAATAATTGCAACAACTATTGTAACTAAAACAGCTTGCATCATTTTCTCATGCCTAAATAATGCAACATACCACTTTAAACTAAATGAACCAAAACGAGTGAATGAATTATTAGAGTTAAAGGAAAAAATAATCATTGAAATAATTGGCAAATATAGCAAACCATATATAATGAAAAGAAAAACATTCCTAAAGATATTTTTATTCATATTCTTCCCCCTTAAATTTATCAACTCTTTTAACGACTAACATCATTGCCATCATTATAATTGATAAAATAATCGCAATCGCAGCACCATAACCAATATTTCCGCTAAGTATTGATACCCTTTCAATAATATCACCAATTAAAAACACATTATTACCTAGATATTTAGGAATTACTAGTGTAGTTGCAGCGGGTAAAAACACCATTAAAATTCCCGACATTACTCCTGGTAATGATAAAGGAAGGATTACTTTTAAAAATGCAACAAATTTAGAAGCTCCTAAATCATTGGCCGCTTCAATTAAATTAGAATCAATTTTTAATAATATTGTGTATATAGGTAAAACCATAAATGGCAAAAATACGTGGGTCAAACCAAAAACCATAGCGGTATTTGTTTTTAAAATACTTGGAATGATTAATTCAATTATTTGTTTTAGTGCAATTGTGCGAATGACTAAATTAATCCACATTGGAGCAGATATTAATAAAATTAGCAGTGCTTGAGTTCTTGTCTTAGTTTTAGTGATGAAATATGCTAAAGGATAACCTATTAATAAGGTTGAAATTGTAGTAAGTAAAGCTAACCAAATTGATCTACCCATCGCATATAAATAATCTTCATTTCCAAAAAAATTTAAATAATTTTCAAATGTAAGAGAAACTTGAAATAAATTATTACTATCTCCTCTTAAAAAAGATGAAACTACCATAATGAAAATAGGAACTAATATTAGTGAAAATAAAATCATATAATACGGAAACACCAAAATTGTATTTAAAGTTTTATTGCCTCCGTTTTTACTGATTCGGACCTTTTTCATTCCCAAATCTCCATTACATGTATGTCATCTGGTTGAAAAGTAATGCTTACTTTTTCTCCTTCTAAATGATGATCTGTAGTATGAATAATGTATGTGCGATATTTTGTTGTAACTCCTATTTCGTAATGAACACCTTTAAAAATAATACTGTCCACTATTCCATCAAATTTCCCTTTACCTTTAGGTAAAATATCAATGTCTTCCGGTCTTATAACTACTTCAACTTGTTCATTTTTGGAAAATCCTTTATCAACACATTCATGAATTACATCATCAAATAAAACTTTATAATCATCTAACATTACTGCCTCAACAATATTAGACTCACCAATAAATGAAGCAACAAATCTATTAATTGGTTCATTATAAATATCTTCTGGAGTACCGATTTGTTGAATTTCACCTTCATTCATTACTACAACTTTATCAGACATCGTTAAAGCTTCTTCTTGTTCATGAGTTATAAAAATAAAAGTAATTCCAGCATTTCTTTGAAGTTCTTTTAACTCATATTGCATCTCTTGACGTAGTTTTAAATCTAATGCCGCAAGTGGCTCATCTAATAATAACACTTTAGGCTCATTTATAAGTGCTCTTGCAATCGCAACCCTTTGTTGTTGTCCACCAGAAAGCTTATCAACACTACGATATTCATATCCTTGTAAGCCAACTAAATTTAAATATTGGAACACCTTTTTCTTTAACGCTTCTTCTCGCATTTTTGGAGTTTCAAATTGGCGACGATATTTTTTAATTTCGGCTTGATAATATCTTTTTAAATCTAAATTTTTAATTTCGGCTTGTAATTTTTTAATTTCTTTTTGTTTTTCTTTTTTAATCTTATTATAATCATTACTTTTATCTAAAGCCGTTTTTAATTCCAATTTAATTCTATCAATTTCATTTTGTAACTTACTAATTTTTAATGCGTTTTCTTCCTTTAAAAGACTAGCATCAACTATTCCATTTTTTAAATCTTCACTTTTTTGTTTTAATTCATTGATCTTTTGTTTTAATTCAAAGTTTGGATCCTTAATTAATTGAATTTTTTCTTCCACTTCTTTTTTAAGTTCTTTCTTCTTAGTTGAATCTTTTTCATTTTCAATTAATTTGTCATATTCTTCTACTAATCTTTCAATTTTATATTGGGCTTGAAATTCTCTAGATTTTACTCTTAAACCAAAAGCAACATTTTCAAAAACATCCAAATGGGGAAACAATGAATAACGTTGGAAAACAGTGTTACTAGGCCTTTTATGTGCCGGCATTTCATTAATATCTTTTCCGTTAAATAAAACTTGTCCTGAACTTGGTTCAACAAACCCACCAATAATTCTTAAGGTAGTTGTTTTCCCACATCCCGATGGACCAAGTAAAGTTACAAACTCATTGGAATTTATTTTTAAATTTAATCCCTTTAATACAACCTGTTCTCCAAAAGCCTTAGTCACATCAACAAGTTCAATTAGTGTTGTATCATCTTTATTAACAATTTCTTTATTCATTAGTTACCTTGTATACTCTATTATGTAATATGCAGTCTATATTTTAGAGTATATTGTCCTTTCTTTTAAAAATTGACTGCTTATTATAAAATGAACTTAGGTGCTGTGGATTTTCATCATTCGCTTACATCTTTGAATGTTTTAGGAGGGTACTACCACGGCCCTATTTCAAATCTTCAATTA
>JAAZKC010000010.1 GCA_012800005.1 Acholeplasmataceae bacterium
CTATTATTATATAATAAAATCTTGCTTATCAAAATATCATTAGACTAATAAATGTGATAAAATGAGTAAGGTAGGTGATTAAATGAAAAAGTTTTTTATTATATTAATGAGTTTGTTTTTATTAGTTTTAACATCTTGTAAAAAGGATGAAAATCCACATATAAGAACATTAGAACTTAACTTAACATTAGATGATACTATTAGTAATGAAGATTATATTAGTATTGGTTCTAATTTAAATGATTGGGATCCTACAAATACTGATTATGCCTTAACTAAAGTAACTTCCACTAAATATAAGTTAGTGTTAGAAATTGATATTAGTGGTGGTGCTAAAGAAATCTTATATAAATACACCATTCAATCATTTAGTAATGAAAATCCTTGGAGTAAAGTAGAAAAAGGAGCTAATGGTGAAGAGATTTCTAATAGAAAGGTAGTTATTTCTAAAAATACCGAAAAAGTACTTAAAGTGGAGGATAAAGTGGCGATGTTTAATGAATATAGTAGTAATTCAACTGTGGTAGGAAATTTAGATATCTTTACTATGACAATGACATCACTAAATAAAACTAGGAAAATTAGAGTTTGGACGCCTTCTAGTTATGATCCAAATGGCACTAAAAGATATCCAGTTTTATATATGCATGATGGTCAAAACTTATTTGACAAATATACATCATTCGCTGGCGAATGGGGTATTGATGAATCTATTGAAACATTAATTGAAAGTAAAGGTATTGATGGCTTTATCGTTGTAGGAATTGATAATGGTAGCGATAGAATGATTGAATATACTCCTAACTGGAGTGACACACCAGAAATGGAAGGTGGCAAATACGGAGAGTTTATTATAAATGAATTAAAACCTCACATTGATAAAAACTACCTAACCTTAACAAATAGAGAAAATACAATGATTGGTGGTTCTTCAATGGGTGGTTTGATTAGCTTTTATATTGGCCTTAAATATAAAGATACATTTGGCCATATTTTAGCAATGAGTTCTTCTTTCCATAGAAACACCATTGATGCAAGACAAGAATTCATCAATAGTTTAACCTTAGAAAACTTACCTAAACTATACCTAGATTCAGGTTATCCAAAAGATAATAGTGAATATGTTGATGTGGTAAAGGCTGAACTTATTAATAAAGGTTATCCTGAAAGTTTAATATATACAAGAAAAGTTGATGGCCATACCCATAGTGAAGCATCATGGCAAAAAAGATTTCCTGAAGCGATTAGTTGGTTATTTAATATTGAATAAAAAAAAGAGCAATCCTTTCTTAAAAAAGTTAGGATTGCTTATTTTTCTCCATAATATAGATAATTTAAAATAACATTGAGTGTGTTCCCACTCTATATAGCATAAGCACAAGTACATCTTCAACATATTCATATATTAAAAGCCAGTCAGGTTCGACATGACATTCTCTTGTTCCTTTATAATCACCTTTCAACTCGTGATCTTTATATTTTTGATCTAGCTTTTTTCCTTCTGAAAGTATTTCTATAACACGAAAAAGCTTATCTAAATCCTTATTTTGTTTTTTAGCTAACTTTAAATCTTTTTTGAATTGTGTTGTGTACTTTACTTTGTATTTCATAAATCTAGTGATTTTTTAAAATCTTCCATGTTAGTATATCCTTTAATATTAGGATCTTTAGCAATTTCTCTTCCCTCTTCAATAGCTAATTTAGTAGTTTCGTTAGGAACATCTAACTTAAGTTCAAATGGAATGCCATTTTCTCTAATAGCCGTTCTTAAAAACATGTTAACCGCAGTTGTCATGTTAAGCCCTAATTCTGCAAAGATTTTTTCTGCTTGTTCTTTTATTTCTTTGTCAGTTCTAATGCTTAAATTTGTTGTAGACATATTATCACCTCTTTATATATACATTATACAATTATTGCAATATGTTGTCAATATATTATATTTATTTTGCACAAATTTTATTTGTTCGCATTAATAAAAAAACAATCCCAATGCGGGATTGCTTATTTTTTAAGTTCATCAATCTTCTTCTTTATCATCCAAGATAAAGAAAGTTATTATAAAACCCACTAATGATGCCATCCAAAGTATAAAGAATGCTACTGACATAATTGTTAAAACATCACTACTCCATACTATCGGTATATTTACAAAACCAAGCGTTTCTATTAATGTTTTATTCGCAAGTTCTATAGTCCATAAAAAAGCAATTGTAAAAACCATAAGTAATATAGCAAAGCCTAATCTCTTCTTTTTCATTACAAAACCACCTCACAATAGTATTTTATCACATTAATTTCAATTATCTAATCTTAATATTTATATATTATGGCGCTCCTGAAAGGAGTCGAACCTTCAACCGTTACCTTAGGACGATACTGCTCTATCCGTTGAGCTACAGGAGCGACTATGTATATTTTATCACATATAGTTAAAATAAAAGGCAAATTTTTGCCTTTTATTTTACATCAATAATTCTCACTGTGTTTGTAGAACCGTGTTGTTGAGCGTAACCTGAAGTGATAATAATCTTATCTCCAACTTTTAAGCCTATTTCTTTAGCAACTTCATTTGCGACACGGTCATATGATAAGAAGTCTGTGTAGTCATCTCTATATACTGTATGAACTCCCCAGTAATAAGAAAGTTTTGTACAAGTTTTCTTTTGATTAGTAATTGCGATAATCGGCACACTTGGTCTAAACTTACACAATCTCTTTGGAGTACCACCTGTTTCAGTAAATGCGATTACTGCCTGAACTTCCGGTAATGTTAAAGCGATTTGCGATACACTCATTCCAATCGCATCGTTAACTGTGCCTTGTGATGAATGAATCGCTTTTGTTAAAATCGATTCATAATCAATTGAAGGTTCAATTGCTTTAGCGATTGTGCTCATTGTTTCAACTGATTCAGTTGGATATTCACCAGCTGCAGTTTCACCAGATAACATAATTGCATCACTTCCATCTAAAACAGCGTTCGCAACATCACTCGCTTCCGCTCTTGTTGGACGTGGAGTTTGCATCATTGATTCTAACATATGAGTTGCGGTAATAACTGGTTTACCCTTTTCATTTGCTTTTTGGATCATTCTTTTTTGGTATAAAGGAACCATTTGAGTTGAAACTTCAACACCTAAATCTCCTCTTGCTACCATTATTCCATCAGATACATCTAAAATTTCATCTAATGCGTCCATTGCTTCTTGAGATTCAATCTTGGCAATTATCTCAATATTGCCACCATCTAAGAAATTTAAAATACTTCTAATTGATAAAACATCTGCAGGAGTTCTTACAAACGATAAGGCAATCATATCAACTTCCATTTTTACTGAAAAAGCTAAGTCTGCAGAGTCTTTTTTAGATATAAAAGGCATACTCACATGAACTCCAGGCGTATTAACACCTTTTCTGTTTTTAACTGTTCCTGAGTTCATTACTTCTACTAGTAAGTAATCTTTTTCTTTATCAATAACGTTAAAACGCATTTTACCATCATCAATTAATAAAAAGTCATTAACATTCATATCATCATATAGTTCAGGAGTTGTAATATGAAAACCATCTTTATTCCCAACAACTGGCTTTCTAAAAATCTTAATCTTATCGCCTCTTTTATAAGCTACACCACCATTTTCAAATTCACCAGTGCGAATTTCAGGTCCCTTTGTATCAGCCAAAATACCAACATGTCTACCTAACTTTTTAGATGCTTCTCTTATCATATTAATAACTTTCTCATGACCTTCATGATCACCATGAGAAAAGTTAAGTCTTGCGACATTCATTCCTGCCTTAATTAAACCTTCAATAGCTTCAGGCGTTGAAGTTGCTGGTCCAATGGTACAAACTATTTTCGTTTTTCTAATCATATTTATTCCTTCTTTCTATACGCTTATCATTTAAATATTATCACATTTATAAGGCCTTTTCAATGAAAGGCCGCATAAAAAATGTTTATATTTTGTCAATTCTATTTTTTGTTAATTTGCTATTACGTCATATTTATAAGTTGCACTAAATGTAACTGGGTCTAAATAAAAATTATCTTCTAACTCTCCATCCGCAATGTAATATTTAGGGGCAATTGATGTTATATCAAATATTCTAAATATTCTGTATTGTTCTTGCTTTTCTTTAGATACATTAACTTCATTTTTAGAAACGAAAAATGATGTATCTTTAATGTCTTTTGTTGACTTAACCTCAACATATATTTTAACTAACTCATCATTTTTGTAATCAACAGTTTCAAAATCATAACCATAACTATCCGACTCAGCACTGCACCATTTAATGTGTTCATTTGGATCTAAATTTAGGTCAAGAAGCCTTTTACGTTCAATTTCAAGAGCTATTTGTTCTCCTCTTAGTCCTGTTTGTTGTTGTTCTTTTGCTTTATCTAAATAGTCTATTTTACTGTAAATTTTTTGTTGAGTAATCCTGTTATATTTTCTTGATTTAAGTTCTCCTCTATTAACTCTAATTGGTGTTTTTGGAACATCTCTATATTCTACATAATTTTTATCTAATGTTTTTGTGATCACTTCTATCGCTTCATCAAGTGGTTCAATATTTTCCATAGGATTAATTAGCGAGATAACATCATCATATGTTTTATTACCAATATGCATAATAATTTCTTCATATTCAAACAATAAAGCCATCAAAGATGCCTTAAAATCTTCTACATCAAAATTATCCACTTCATATCTTTTAGATAAAATAGTTGTTTTAATATATCCTTTTGCAAGAATACTAATTTTATCTCCTAAATTCATTAAATTTTTAGTAAATCCATATTTGTTTATTAAATCTGGATTTATTTCTTCTTGGAAATATAAAACTGTGTTTTTAATTATTTTGTCGCGTTCTTTTCCTGATAATTTCATTTCTCTAAAATTTGTGATACCTTGTGATAAAGTTAAATAGAACGCATCACCTTCTTTTGTAAACAATAAAACAATATACAAGCCTTTTTGCGGTGATGGAGATATTTTTGCGTTTTTAGATAACAGGCATATCCAAGGTACATCAGCATAATTTCCTTGCCCAACTGATGGTCTTACAATAATTTCATCAGTTTGAATAAAATATTCCAAATAATTTTTCATTGTTCTTAAAATAGCTTCATCATACAAAGGGACACTACTTACCTTTTGTTTATAAGTTTTACTTTTTTCTTGTGAAACTACTAAAAATGCTTCTTTAAATCTCATTTTAATTCCTCTTTTCGATTATTTATTTAAAGATTACTCTTCCATTTTTTTCATAAATTCCTCTTCTGTTAATTCATAGTTTTTATAAATCTCTGTTATATAATAAGTTATGCTTTCAGCTTCTATTCTTAACAGTTCCGCTTCCTTAATTAAATCATTCGCAAAACCAATTAATAAACCTATATTTTCAAGAAACTTAGTTTTAACTTCTTCTATATTAAAATCTAATTTTTCTAGTTTTTTAGATGCTTGTTTTACATATTTACCAAGCCTCAATAAGTCTTCTTCCATTAATGGAATATCCGCTTCAATTCTTTTAATTTCATCTTCAATAACTTTAAAAGTATCTTCATCAAACTCTTCATCTGCGTATTGTTCTTTCGCATAATCTAGTGCATTTTCAATAAAATTAACACAGTTTTTCGCATAAAAAAACAATTCCTCTAACTCAATAAACCTCTCATAAGGATTATTTAGCCGTCTTTGACGCCTTTTAATCGTTAAATCAAAATCTTTTTTCATCTTTCTGTCTCCCTCTTTTTTATAATTTTATTTTATTATTACATTATTTCTTTTTAAACACGTCTAAATATAACTCTACCATTAAATCAACTCTAACTAATAGAGGAATTATTGATAATATTAAAACAACAATATTAACTATTTTAAGTGCTTTAGGTATCAATA
>JAAZKC010000126.1 GCA_012800005.1 Acholeplasmataceae bacterium
CTTATCAAGAATATAAAAATATTATTCCTAATAAACCATTTAAACCAATAACTTATCAAATAACTGAAGCAATGTCTTTTATTATTGGTGGTATCGCAATAATAAGCGTAATTAAAGGTTATCCTTTATCATTAACTTTTTATTTAAAAGCGAATATTCATAGAACTAAATATGAAAATTCAGTAGCGCTTTTAAATAAACATAAAGAAAAACTTTTTACTCCATTTATTAATGAACCATTTATTAAAACCCATTTAAAAATAGAAGAAGAATCAATAATTAATATTTATGATCTTGGCTTTTTAATAATATCTAATGCAACATTAGAAATACTCGCACCTAAAGAGGCGAATATAAAGGCTAAAAAAGGTAGTTATCATGGATTATAAAGTATTAATGTTAAAAAAGTTAAGAAGTTATCCTAAAAGGATTAATCATACTCTAAATGTCTTAGAAAGAGCTTTAGAGTTAGGTAAACTTTATAATGCTTCATTAGAAGTTTTAGAAGTAGCTTCCTTACTTCATGATATAACTAAATACCATACTAAAGAAGAACACTTAAATTTAGTAAAAGATGAATCGATATTAAAATGTTATGATGAATCCTTGCATCATAGTATTAGTGCTTACTATTACGCCAAAGAAATAGGTATTAAAGATGCTAAAATCTTAGAAGCGATTAGATATCATATTTGGGGTAAAGTAGAAATGAACTTAGAGACGATGATTTTAGTAGTAAGCGATTATACAGAGAAAGATAGGAAGTTTAAAGAAGCTAAAACAGCATATAAAATCGCCAAAGAAGATATAGTTAAAGGTTATTTATATATTATGGAAAAAACTATGGAATATTTAATTAAAAATAATATTAATCCCCACAAAGAACAAATAAAAGTGTATAATTATTATAAAGAAAAATGTAAAGGAGAAATAGATGCTAGAAAAAACTCTTAATGTAGTAGAAAAAGTAAAATTAGAAGATTTAAAAGTTTTTGATTTAGAAAACGATAATCCGTTTTTTAGATACGTAATTATTGGCACCTCTAAAACAGGTAGACAGGGAGATGCGTTAGTCGGTTATTTAAAAGAAGATTTAAAAGATAATTATGAAATAAGAGGAATTGAAGGTAAAAAAACGGGTTGGCTTTTAATTGACTTAGGAGACATTATTATTCATGTTTTTGATAAAGAGATGAGAGAGTATTATAGTTTTGATGATCGCTTTATCGGTAAAAAAGTAATTAAATAAAATTAAGATAAAAGTAAAAAAGCACTCTTAGTTGTATCATTATGTGGTGATACTATGAAAAGGGTGCTTTTTATTTTATTTTTTTTAATATTTTCTTTAGCATTTTTAGGCCTTTATTTATTTAAAGAAGAAGAAACACCTGAAAAAGAACTACCTTCATTAATAACCGTTTATATTGAAGGAGCCGTGCATTTTGAAGGTAAGTATGAAGTTAAAAAAGATGCTAAATTAAGAGAACTAATTAGTTATGCAAAACTAAAAGATAGTGCGGATATAACAAACCTTAATTTAGAGGAGGTTTTAGTAAATAATAAAACCTATTTTATTCCCCTAAACTATGAAATAGAGAAAATAAATATTAATACCGCAGATGAAAAAACTCTTATGCAAATAAAAGGAATTGGTCCAGTTATCGCAAAAGCGATTATAGACTATAGAAAGAAAAACGGTTCATTTAAGGAAATAGAAGAAATTAAAAACGTTAATGGTATTGGAAATAAAACTTATGAGAAAATTAAAGACTTTATTACCGTTTAACTACTTTCATTATTATGCGTTTTCTTTATTAATCGCCTGTTTAGCATATGAAAATTTACTATTTTTAAGTTTTTTTGTTTTACTTTTATATTTAATAAAAACATATAAATATAAATACATAGTTATTTTAAGTGGACTTTTATTTTTTGTGGGATTAAAACTTATTAAACCACCTAAGGCGCCAACAAATAATAAATTTATAATTACTGAAATAAAGACATATGATAATTATTATGAATATGAGGTAAGAAGTGGCTTTTATAAATGTATATTCAAACATAAAGATAAATATGAAGTTGGTGATTATTTATTCATAGATTATGAAGTAGAAACATTTGAAAAAGCGAAAACTCCTAATGGATTTAACGCTTTTAATTATTACGCCTCTAAAAACATCTTTTATGAATTAAAGGTAAATAAAATAACTTTTATAAAACATTCTTTTCATATAAATAATATTAAATATAAATTAATGAGTCTTTTTAATAGTTATCCAGATCA
>JAAZKC010000127.1 GCA_012800005.1 Acholeplasmataceae bacterium
TAGGTAGGTCAATTTTATTAATTACTGGAATAATTTCTAAATTATTTTCTAGTGCTAAATAAACATTCGCTAATGTTTGAGCTTGAATTCCTTGAGCCGCATCAACAACCAATAAAGCTCCTTCACAAGCCGCTAAACTTCTACTTACTTCATAAGTAAAATCGACATGTCCAGGAGTATCAATTAAATGAAAAGTGTATCTATTGCCATCTTTGGCATCATAATGCACTTCTACTGCGGTTAATTTAATTGTAATACCTCGTTCTCTTTCTAAATCCATCCCATCAAGCATTTGTGATTTCATATCTCTTGCCTGTACGGACTGAGTACGTTCTAAGATTCTATCTGCAAGTGTACTTTTTCCGTGGTCTATATGGGCAATTATCGAAAAATTACGAATAAATTTTTGTCTATCCTTATTTATTTTCATACCACTCTATTTTATCAAAATTCCCTTAATATAGCAATAAATTTATATTCTCGCGAAAATGTCAAGAAATAAAACGTTTTCATTGATATTGATTGATATGCTCTTGAAATTATACAACATTTTATATATAATGGTTAGTGGAATATTTTAATAAAATATTAATGGAGGAAAGATATGAAAAAATTTATTACAAGTGTTTTTGCAGTATTTACATTATTAGTATTAGTTGCGTGTAATGGCGCAAAAAAAGAATTTGCGGTTGACGGCGAATTTACAGCGTTTGAAGTTACAGAACACACATCACAAGGTGTTAAAGTACCTCAAATTACAGCTGTAACTGTTACAGTTAAAAATGGTAAAATTACTAAGTATTACATTGATGTTCGTCAAGGATCTGTAGTTAGAGATGCTGAAGAGCAAATTACAGCAGTTGCATGGAATACAAAAACTAAGAAAGAATTAGGTGCTGATTACGGTATGGCAGGAGTTGGACCTAAATACAAGTTTGAAGGTGGCGAATGGTCAGTTGTTCCAGATGCTAAATGTGAAAAAGAATGGCATGAACAAGCAGCATTAATCGAAGCTAAATGGTTAGCTGATGGTGTTGAAAGTGTTACTACTACTGACAGTCGTATTGATAATGTTGCAGGTGTAACATTAAAAGATGGTGGATACACTAAACTTGCTAAAGAAGCTGTTGCAAACGCAAAAGCTGGTAAATTCGTAGTTTATAAAACAGGCTTAAGCTATAGTGGCGCTGCTGAAGTTTATAGTGCAACATTAACTGTTGAAAAAGGTAAAGCTAAAGCATTAGTTATTGACACTAGACAATCAAAAGTAAACGCTACAACTGGTTTAGCTTGGAATGCTAAGACTAAACAAGAACTTGGTGCTGAATACGCTATGAAAGGTGTTGGACCTAAATATGAATTCCAAGACGGCGCATGGGTAGTTGTTGAAGGTAAATGTGAATTAGAATGGAATGAACAAGCTGAACTTATTCAAAACTACGTTCTAAAAAACTACAACAAAAACTTAAAAGCGGTTGCTGGTCGCGGTGGATCATTAGATGGTACTACATTAATTGATGATTTCGCAGGTGTTACTGTTAATACTGGAACATACTTCGAATTAATTCATGCTGTTTACAAACTTGCCGGATTAGATAAATAAAAATAATTAACTCGCAGAAATGCGAGTTTTTTATTACAACATGAAAAAAAAGACGCGAGAAAATCTCGCGTTTTTTTATCAATATGCATAAGCCATGTTCTGTTCACTTTCGTGTGTAACCATTTATCTCTACTTACGTAGCACTTTAATAAATTCTTAATTCTTTTTAAAGTGTGCCCCTACCATAATTTGGGTTTCTAGCTTGTGGGGTTTACCCGTTTCACTTTACTCGTCTCTGTGGCACTTTATGGATTGCTCCGCCGTTATCACTAAGATACCCTAGGTTATTGTTTCCCTAGGCACAAACACTACTACCATCACAGGTAGTGCTAGCATGGACTTTCCTAACCTATATATTAATATAAGCTCGGTTACCTTCTATTGACTCATATATTTTATAGTAAATGGATTATTTTGTCAAATTACTTCATTGAATTACTCAAGTACCCGATTAATTCAAAATTTTTATCATGAGATTGATCCCAGTTCATCATTCCCGCAAGACCATTTTGTTTAATAAAATCAGCTTTCGCATAAATAGACCTACGGTTATCATAAGATACAAACCTTGTTCCTTCGGGGTTAACTGCGTATGGAACTTGAGCAACAGGATCAAAATATTCAATTAACTGACCAGATTCAATTTGTGGTTTTAAGTTATGATAAGATGTTGAATAACCGGCATGCATCCAAGTTCCATCATCTTTTTTCATTTGGTTTCTTCCATAAAAGGCAACTCCAACAATAATTTTACTATTAGGAATGCCATAATTATTATAAATTGCGACACTTTCTTCTATTGAACAAGTATTCACAACACTTCCCACTCTTAAAGTAGGATTATGATAACCACTTCTTGGAAATAAAGCATTTTGATAGCCACCACCACTATTAACCATATCATAAGTCATCATATTAATATAATCATGATAAGGTCCAGAATCTCTTAAATTGTAGTATTGTGGTTGCCACATTCCTCCCGCAATCGCACTAGTAAGCAAATAATCAGGATTTAATTCTTTTAACTTTGTATAGAGATTTTTCATTAAATATACATACCAAATAGCTTCAGTTTGTCCTCTTGGAACTTCCCAGTCAATATCTACTCCCGCAAAACCTACCTCAACAACTTTTTCTAATAAATTATCAATAAATTTATCAAACGCTGTTCCACCATTATTAACCATTCCAGTCCAATCAGTTCCAGGACCAACAACTAACATAACTCTATTACCATATTCTCTTGCCTTAGGTAAAATATAAGTAGAAACATCACTAAAATAATAAGGAGTTTTAAAATAACCATGCTCATTAACTGTCGCAAAAGACGGATTAATAATATCAACACTTTGAAAATACTTATCACTTAATCCAGAAAACATTCTTGTATAACTACTTCTTATTTTTCCTTCAACCAATTTAGGATAAGGAATAGGATTAAAAGTGTAGGTTTTCTCTTCAATTATTTCTCCATCCGTAATATATGCGGTTAAAATAACTTCTTCTTCATTAAAAGGTTTATTAAATTTACCAGTAGGTGATAATGTATTTGATGAAGATTCATAAGTAATCGTAAAACCATTAACTTCATATATTAACTCAATATCTCCATTTAAAGGAACATTTGAAAGATCAAACATATCTTCATCAAAGGTACCAATATCTAAGGCAAATTTAGGATATAAATGAAGATCACTAGTTAAATAAATAAACTTATATTCTTCACCAGTAAACTCCAAATTATCATACCATCCTAAGAAAAAGTAATTTTCTCTTTCAATGATAGGTAAACGGTATTCTCCAATAGGATTTCTTTCATAAGTAATATCATATTCAAGTGTTAAAGTATAAACTTCTTGTGTTATTTCCCAATTAGCGATTATTGATATATCTTTATCTATTACATAAGGAAAATAAAAAGGCTCACCATCTTTTAAATAACCTAAAAACTCCGCTCCAAGTTTTGTAGGTTCTTCTGGACTTGATAAAACATCACCCTTTTTATGTCTTGTTGTAATAAGTTCTGTTCCATTATCATTATTAATAGTAAAAGTATAGAAAACATCTTCCTCTTCTACAACCGGATTTTTATTAGGACAAGCAGTTAATAAAAATAAAAATCCTACCATAAATAATTTCAATAAATTTTTCATTGTATCACCATACTTATTTTACTATAAGTATATAGAAAAATACTATCAAAAATTAAAAAAAGACACTGTCAAGTGTCTTTCTAACTATTTTATTATTATTATTTTTTTATAATACCTTTAACGATAAGAACACCATTACATGTACAAGGAGTACCCCTACATATTTTACAACTGTAGTGGTTTTCAATACTATCTTGTTTCCAAAACTCTTCAATTTCTATTCCAGTTTCTCTAAATGTGAAAGTATCGATTAGACCTTTACCATATAGTGTGCCATTATTTTTCTTTTGAACTGAATAAAGAGTTAAAATATTTTCTTTTTCAAAATATTCAATAATATCAACAACTAAATAAAAACCAACACCTCTATTAGAATACTTCTTATCTGTTGCGGTTGTATAAATAAATCCTACTGTATCAGAAACAACTTTAAATCTTTTAGGAAGTTCATGACCACTTTTAGTTAATAACTCTTTTAATTCTTCTTTTGATAACTTTTGGCTTAAAGTAAAGCCGACAACTTTATTTTCTTTTGAGTCAAAAGCAACCCTTCCAATGTTTTTTTCTGGTTTATTAACACAAGATTTCAAAAAATCAATTGAAATAAAATCTTGACCCAAGCGATCATTAGCAATAAGATAAACATCTGTAATATGTTGTTCTTCTATTGGAATAATTTTAATATCTTTAGCCTTTAAGAAAAAGTCACATGTTCTAGAAAAAATCTCATTTCTATTAGAATCATAACCAATCCAATGACCAGTCATTGCCTTATCTTTATCTTTTTTTTAAAAACAAAGTTCCAGAATCACTATTTATATTAGAAAAAAATGTCGCTTGTAGATGTCCTTTTTCACTAATTTTACCATTAATCTTTAGGATGCTCTGCTCATGATTAGATTCTATAAAAATCTTTCCTTTAACAGTACTTCCTCTTTGTTTTAATTTTGCCGTAGCTTTATTTTCGGTTACTACATCATTTATTTTTTCTTTATATCTAACTAAATACTCACCGGAAATTAAAAACTTCTTTTCAAAAATCTTATTTTTAATTAATTTAACTAAGTAAGTGATAAACCCAGTTACCGCACCAATTGCTAAAGCCTTTAATA
>JAAZKC010000128.1 GCA_012800005.1 Acholeplasmataceae bacterium
AAAATAAATTTAGATGATTTAAGATATTTTGATATTTATGAAGATAGGTTTATTTTAGAAGATGGTTCTTATACTATTTATGTATCAAAAGATGTTTCTACTCACGTATTAAAAGAATCTCTATATATAAAGGGTGAAAAAGTAAATCACGAAAAAACATCTTATTTAAATGATACTTATGATACAAGTGATTTTAATAAAATATATTTGCGTGAACTTCCACAAGAATCATTAAAAAATAAAAGACCTTATAATCTTAATTCCACACTTAATGATTTTAAAAATACTTTTATAGGAAGAAAGATTAGAAAAACAATTATAAAAATCGCTTTAAAAGAAATTAAATTATTAAGTGAAGATATGCAAAATTTAACTAAAAAAATGCTTGATACAACACCACTAAGAGTCTTAGCTGTTTATGGAAGTGATGCCTTTACAATGAATATGGCACTAGGGATTGTTGATATTGTTAATTTAAAATTTATTAAAGGCTTAAGAAAGTTGAGGAAAAAATAATGGTTGATAAAAAAAGTACGAATATTTATGCGGTAAGTGGACTAGGTAGAGATTTAGCTTATACTCTATATAGTACTTATTTAATGGTTTTCTTTACAGATGCTTTAGGTGTTTCGAGTGCTACTTTAATCGCAATTGGAATTGTAATGGCGATTGCGAGAGTTTGGGATGCGATAAATGATCCAATTATGGGAGTTATTATTGATAATAAAACATCTAAATGGGGCAAGTTTAAACCATGGATTTTAGTAGGAGCAATCACAAGTGCAATTTCTTTTTACTTATTATTCCAAGATTTCGGCTTAAGAGGAGCTCCTTTTGTCATAGTTTTCGCAATTATTTATGTAATGTCTGATATGACATATACTATGAATGATATTGCTTATTGGAGTATGTATTCAACATTTACAACAGACCCTAAAGAAAGAGAAAAAATTGGTTCTAAGGCAAGAATGTTTGCGAGTATTGGAATGTTTATTACAGTTGCGTTAGTACCAATTGTTTATCAAAGTTTATATCCAGGGACTCCTAAAGAAGCCTTTAGCGTAATGGCTTTAGTAATCGTATTAATTTTCTTACTTTCTCAACTTGCGGTAGTGTTTTTTGTTAAAGAATCAAAAGACCCAATTACTAGTGTTAAAGAAGAAAAAACTAAGTTTAAAGATATGTTAAAGGTTATTTTTAAAAATGATCAATTAGTTGTCTTAATCTTTATTATTTTAATGCTTAATATTGGTTATTTTATTACTACTGCCTTAGGAATATACTTCTTTAATTATGACTTTAACCGTTATGGTGGTGCTGAATTTATGATCTTTTCAGTAATTTTAGCGGGAAGTCAATTATTATCTTTTTTCTTACTTCCTCTTCTTACAAAGAAATTTACAAGAAAACAAGTCTTTACTTTCGCATTTACTTCAATGGCTTTAGGATATAGTTTGTTTTTCTTAGTTGGTTATTTATTTCCAATGAATATGATTTTTATTGGCATTGCCGGTTTCTTACTCTTCTTTGGTCAAGGGTTCATGCAAGTTTTACATATTATTATGTTAGCTGACACAATTGAATATGGACAACTTAAATTAGGAAAAAGAAATGAAGCTTTAATCTTTTCAATTAACCCTTTCGTAGTGAAATTAGCCACATCAATTCAAACAATCGTCGTAGCATTAACACTCGCTTTATCTGGGATGAATGAAAAAGTTATTAAACCATTAACAGATTTTATTAACACAACTAATCCTTCTACTGAAGTAATTAGAGAAAGAATTAGTTTAACTATGACAAATAATATGGTTTTATCATTAAGATCTTCAATGTTAATAATTCCTTTCTTATTTGTATTAGGTAGTTATTTATTATATGTATTTAAATATAAAATTGATGAAAAGAAGCACGAGGAGATTACTAAAGAATTAAGAGAAAAAATCTCATTAGAAGAAAAAAAGAGTGCCTAAATAAAAGGCCCTTCTTTTTTTTCTAAAGCATAACTTTTAGAATCTGTCCCAAAATAAGGTTGTTCACTCAAAAATGAATAAACCGGTTCATATAACAAAGCCACTGATAATGCACCACTTAATCCCATCGCAAACTCCCATGGTAAATCGGCTATTAAATAAGGAATAATATCTATGTCC
>JAAZKC010000129.1 GCA_012800005.1 Acholeplasmataceae bacterium
TAACTCCTGTTCTTTCACTTCTACCAATATTATGTAAGTGTGGCTCAACCTTTTCAAGCAGTCCTAAATCTTCTAAATCTTTAACTAATTTATCTCTACATTCAAACCTGTCCATACCTTCATAAGAATAAGCTAATTCGTTCATTATTCCTGTTTCACTCATACATAAAGGCATTTCTAAATTATGTCTTTGACCTACTAAAAAGTCATTTGGATCGTGAGCTGGTGTTACTTTAACAACCCCAGTTCCAAACTCTAAATCAACATAATTATCGGTAATAACTAAAATCTTCGTTTTAGTGGTTGGAATATAGACATACTTACCAACATATTTTTGATATCTTTCATCATTAGGATTAACCATTAAAGCTTGATCTGCAAACATCGTTTCAGGTCGCGTTGTCGCAACTGTTAAATATTTATTCATATCTTCTACAAATGGATATTTTATATAGTAAAGATGACCTTGTTCTTCTGTGTGTTCTACTTCAATATTAGATAATGCTGTATTAGCTAAAACATCCCAGTTAATTATTCTTTTCCCGCGATAAATCAAACCTTTATTATAAAGGTCAATAAATACCTTATTTACCGCATCATTAAGCTTACTATCTAATGTAAATGCTTCATGGTTATAATCAACACTAATTCCCATGCTTTTCCATTGTTCTCTAATATGTGTAGCATACTTTTCTTTCCACTTCCAAGCTTCAACTAAGTAATGCTCTCTACCTAATTCATACCTAGAAATCCCTTTTTCTTTTAAATGCGCATCAACTCTCGCTTGAGTCGCAATTCCCGCATGGTCCATTCCAGGCAAATATAAAGCATCATAGCCTTGCATTCGTTTTCTTCTAATAATAATGTCTTGTAGCGTGTTATCCATCGCATGTCCTAAGTGAAGTTTCCCTGTCACATTAGGTGGAGGAATAACCGTTACATAAGGCTTTTTAGTTTTATCTCCAGATTCAAATAATTTATGTTCTAACCAAAAATCATATAGGCCTTTTTCTATTTTCTTGTGGTCATATTTTGCCATGGTAAACTTTTCCTTTCATATTCTTCTTTTTTAAGTTCATACAAATTAAACTCTGTATATTTATTATCTCTAAGTTCATTAATTACTTTTATAAATTTAAAACCTAACTTTAAAAGTAAGTTTTGACTATTATAATTATTTAAGAAGGTTGTAGCTTTTAAAGTTTCACATTTTGTTTCTGTAAAAAGATAAATAATCAAAGCTCTTAAAGCTTCACTCATAATTCCTTTATTCCAATAAGCCTCACTTAAAGCATATCCAAACGTCACTTCATCATCTTTAAAGTCTAAACCAATCGTTCCAATCATTTTTTTATTATAAATAATGGAATATTGATTACCTAATTTAATTAACATTTTAATCACTGCCTCAGTTTCATTAATATCTTTATGGGCCTTCCAACCAGCAGTATGTTCATAAATATCACTTTTAGCGTAATTAAACATATCTTCTTTATGATGCAAAGATAATGGTGTTATTTCTAATCTTTCAGTTTTAATTGTCATCAAAAATCACCTCTTAAGAAAAAACGCCCTTAGAAAAATCTAAGGACGAATAAAAATCCGTGGTACCACCTTAATTCTAGATAAATCTAGCACTTATTTGTTTATAACGGAACAACCCGAAATAAGTTACTCAAATTTCACCTATTTAGCTCCATAGCGACTTCGTAAGGATTTATTTATGCCTTTTCACCAACTAGCACTCTCTTTTAAATAAACTTAACTTACTACTACTCTATTTCAACGCTTTATCTTATTATAATGTGTTTATCTTTATTTTTCAAGATACAATATCCCAATTGTTCCAGGACCACAATGAGAAGAAATAACACTTCCCGCATGTGATTCTAGTAAATGTTTAATTGGCAAACCTGATTTAACTACTTTTTCTTTCATATAATCATGCATTTTTTGACTCATCGTATGTGTAATAAAGACATATTCTAAATCAACCTTTCCTTCATTAGCCATCTTAAAAAAATCATCTAACATTCCATCAACAGCTCTACTCATTTTTCCAATACTTTTCTTATAAAGTTCTAAAGCACCATCAATCATTTTAATTTGTGGTTTGATTGCGAGCATTGTTCCAAATACTTTAGACATCGCACTACAACGCCCACCCTTATATAAATAATCAAGTGTTGGAATTACAAATTGTGTATGAACTTTAGGAATTAATAATTCTAAAGCTTGTTTAATTTCAGTAGCGCTTTTACCTTCACTTCTTAAATCAATAGCCTTTAACATTAAAATAGAAATACTTCCTGATAAAGCTTTAGTATCTAATACCTCAACTCTACCTTGATCATATTCTAATGACATTAAATAAGCATTTTGAAAACTTGAGGATAACTTAGAACCTATCGTCATACATAAAATATCATATCCAGCATCAACATAAGTATCAAAAACCTTCTTCCACTCCGCTGGAGAGATTGCCCCTGTTTTAGGTAACATCCCTAACTTTTCAACATTTTCATATAACTCTTTAGTAGTAATATCAATCCCATCACGATAAGTCTTTTCACCAAAAGTAATATAAAATGGTACTATTTTAATTTGATGCTCCTTAATATAATGCGCCGGTAAATCCATCGCACTATCTGATACTAACATAACTTTTCTCATAAATCCTCCTCAAATATCTTTAATACTTCTTCTAAACCAATTCGCTTTAACGCGCTCACTTTTATCACTTTATATTTAGATAAATGTTCTTTAATAAGCTTATTAGACTTTGCCCTTTCACTTTGATTAACTTTATCTATCTTTGTCATAATAACGACTATTTCTTTATTAAAATGACTAACATAATCTAACATTAATAAATCATCTTCTGTAGGACCAATTTTAAAATCCATTAAAATACAAACCTTTTTTAAATTAACTCTCGTTTGAATAAATGATTCAACCATTTTACCAAACTCTTCAATTAAGCGCATACTTCTTTTTGCATAACCATAACCTGGCGCATCAACTAAATAGAAAGAATCATTAATTAAATAATAATTTAATGTGATTGTTTTTCCTGGAGTTTGGCTTGTTTTCGCTAAGTTCTTTCTATTGGTAATAAAATTGATTAAACTACTTTTACCAACATTTGACCTCCCTAAAAACAAATATTCATTTTTATCATCACTAGGAAAGTGACTATTATTAGTGCCACTTACAATAAATTCCGCTTTCTTAATCATATCTATATTATACCTTATTTAGTTTAGTTTTTTAAAAATAATGTGCTTAAAACCAAATTAAAAGAAAACACTCATTCGACTTTTTTTCAATAATTGATTTTTTGTCGAGTGACTTATTTAATCTTTCAAATTTCTATTTTTTAATGTTTTTTCTTACTTTTTATACTTTGAAATAATATTAAAAACCGAAAGAAAAGCCCTATGCAAGGGCTAATTTACTTTTTAGGTTTTTATTTATTTTGAAAATATTATAATTTTATCTTTTTTTATTCCCACGCTTCATCTTCAACTAAAAATATATATTTTCTTTCTTTAATTCTTTTTTCTAATTCTATTGCATTTTTTCTACCAGGTTTTTCTAAATGAAAAGTTAGAAACCCAATTGGAGTAAAATCCCTAAATTTCAAACTGGCTTGATATTTATTTATATCTGTTTCTGATAAAAGAGTCTTTATTGATAACGTTTTATTCATAACTTCATCATAATATTTATTTTTTATAATAACTCTAATAAAATCTCTACCTTTATAACCAAGATGACTTACAAAAGAAGATACTTCTAATTTTTCTATAACTTCTTTAAGTTCTTCTTCAGTTATTTTTTCTTTAAACACAAGATCAACAGTTAAACTCCAGGTAAATAATGTAACATCTTTTAAGTTTTCAATATCTCTAAACATCTCCATAGAAATACCATTGATATAAAAATCTCTAATATGTTCTTTTTTTAGATTAATAGAAAATTTATCTTGTAGTTCAGCAATCGTTCTAATATTAATATTAATCTCATTAACACCCGAAATATCCGCCTTTTTAATTACGATTAATGCGCTCGAATAACTTAATGCCGTAGCACATCCTTCAAAACGGTTAACATTCAGTGTTAATGTATTATCCTTTTTAACCACGCTATGAACATAATTAGGAGAAATATTAGGTTCATATTTATAATAGAAAAGTAAAATATGTTCTTTAAAAAAATCTTCATCATATATTTCTATTAATGAGTTTAAAACTTTTTCACTAGGATAATAATACATATCCTGTCTAGGAGTTTTGTATTCTTCTATTCTTTCTTTTAACTCATCAAAAGTATAAGCGTAAAAGAAAATATAACCGTATGAATAATATTCATTATAAATATCAAATTCTTCTAACTGATTATCTTTTAATACATATGTCTTACCGCCATCTTTTGAAAAAGGCACTAAGTCTTCTACAACTTCACAATCATAATATGCTGAATGATATTCACCAGGAAAACTTTCATTAATAATTAATACTCCAATATTTCTTTTTTTCACATATTTTGACACTGTAACTAAAAATGTTATAGGAATAAAATCTGCATCACAACTTCCATTTTTACCCACACTTTTAACGCCTACATCGATTAAAACCAAACCCTCTTCATTTTGACTAACATCAATTAAACGCCAATCTTTTTCACTACTACTTCCAAACAGATTAACAATAATTAAATCATTTTCTAAAAAGAATTCTTCATTATAATCACCGCTAATTTCATAACCTAAATTATTATATTCTTCTAATTTTTCTAATGAATCGATTGTAATAAAAGTCTCTTCATTAATATAATGATGGTCACCTACAAATAAATAGCTGTGTTTGTTATCTTTTATTTTTTCAGGTTCTTTTGCATCAGCAATTAAAGGATTTTTGTTATCTGTTTTTTCAGTGGTTTTACTATTTTCTATTTTATCTTCAATTTTAATATTTTCAGTTGTTTTATGTTCATTAGTTTCACAGCCTCCTAATAAAAACGATAATAAAATAATTAAAAATATTGAAATCTTTTTCATAATAATGCCTCCTTTTTTAATAATGAATACCTAAATCTTTACTTCAATATATAAAAAATATATTATTTAGTCAAATTATTTAAGGCAAGTTGCAAAAAACAAAGGATATGTTACAAAAAAGTCTCCGCCTGGAGACTTTTATTAAACAAAAATATGTGTTAAAACTTCATCGATATTTGAAACTGGAATGATTTTTAACTCTTTTCTTACTTCTTCTGGTACTTCATCTAAATCGCGTTCATTTTCTTTTGGAATAAAGATTTTCTTAAGTCCACTTCTATGAGCCGCAATACTTTTTTCTCTTAAACCACCAATAGGAAGTACATAACCTCTCAGTGTCATTTCCCCAGTCATACCTACTAATCTATTAACCTTTCTATTTGAAGCGGCACTAATAATCGCACAAGTAATGGTTATTCCAGCGCTTGGGCCATCTTTAGGAATTGCCCCTTCAGGAACATGAATATGAATATCATGTTTCTTAAAAAAGTCAGGTTCAATATTATAATCTTTTTGATTCGCTTTGACATATGATAAAGCTGTTTCTGCAGATTCTTTCATCACATCACCTAATTTACCAGTTAAATGAAGTCTTCCATCACCTTCATAGTAATTAACTTCTATTGATAAAGTATCGCCACCAAATTGAGTATACGCTAACCCCGTTACAACCCCAACTTGGTCAACTGTATCAGCTAAGTTATGAGCGAATTTAGGCTTACCTAAGTAATCTTGTAAGTTATCTTTAGTAATTTCTACCTTTTTAATATCTTTAATTAAAATATCTTTAATACCTTTTCTTACTAATGTCCCAATTACTCTAAAGACATTTCTTACACCAGCTTCCCTAGTGTATTTTTGAATAATTTCAATTATTGCCTCATCAGTAATAGAAAACTCTTCTTCGGCCATGCCATGTGCTTCTAATTGACGGCTTATTAGATGCTTTTTAGTAATATTAAACTTTTCATATTCTGTATAACTAGATAGTTCAACTATTTCCATTCTATCTCTTAATGGAGCAGGAATGTTTTCTAAATAGTTAGCCGTAGTAATAAATAAAACTTGGCTTAAATCATATGTTTCTTCTAAGTAGTTATCACTGAATCTCGCATTTTGTTCAGGGTCTAAAACTTCTAACATCGCACTCGCTGGATCACCTCGAAAGTCAGATGACATTTTATCAATTTCATCAAGTAAAAATACAGGATTAATCGTACCCGCATCTTTCATTCCTTTTAAAATTCTTCCAGGTAAGGCACCAATATAAGTTCTTCTGTGACCTCTAATTTCTGATTCATCCTTTACTCCACCTAAAGAAGATTTCACAAACTTTCTTCCAAGTGCATCCGCAATCGACTTACCTAGTGATGTTTTACCAGTTCCAGGAGGGCCAACTAAACAAAGAATTGTTTGCGGGTTTTTCCCTGTTTTAATTTTAACTGCTAAATATTCAATAATTCTATCTTTTACTTTTTCTAGACCATAATGATTTTCATCTAGTGCCTTTTGAACCAAACTTAAATCTCTTATATCTTCTGACTTTTCATGCCATGGAAGTTCAACTAAAAAATCTAAATATGTCTTAATGATTGCCGATTCAGCCATCATTGGGCTCATTGAAGAATAACGCGCCAATTCTTTTAAGGCTTTTTCTTCAATGTGAATAGGCATTTTAGCGGTTTTAATCTTTTCTCTTAATTCATCAATTTCTTCTTCTTTTTTCGCTTTATCTCCTAATTCATTTTGAATCGCACGCATTTTTTCACGCAAATAATATTCTTTTTGTGATTCGTCAATGTTTTTCTTAACTTCTTCATTAATTTGTCTTTCTAAATCAGAAATCATCTTTTGTCTTGCGATATCTTCTAATAAGTATTGAAGTCTATTATTAATATTAAGTTCACTTAAATATTTATATTTATTTAACTCATTTCCTTTAAGACCATATGTGATGATATCTGCCATTTCTTCAGTAGTTACACCTTTTTGAGCATCCTTTAAAATTTCTTGAGGATTATTTAAAACGATATTCGCACTTTTAACAACCTCTTCTAAAACCATCTTAGCTAAAGTTGCCTCTTTATCTAAATCATCACTGACTGATTCTACCTCTTCATACTCAACCACAAAAAACGGGTTAGTTAAGAAGAAATCTTTAACTTTAACGCGTTTTATAATTTGAAATTTAGCCTTAATATTCCCATTAGGTAACCTTACTTTCATTGTCGTCCTCGCTAAAACACCATAAGATTCAATATCCTTAGGTGTAGGATTTTCAATTAAAGGGTTTTTTTGGACTAAAATAATTATTTGATTGTCAAATGTTTTTTCTGCTTCCTCTAACGCTTTTAGAGAAATTGGTCTACCAATATCCGCTCTAAAATCATTATTAGGAATAGGAACGATGCCACGCATCGCAATTGCAGGAAGATTTTTTTGCATGATTATCACCTCTTAATTATTTACAAAAATATTGTATCACAAAACACGAGGATTTGCAATCAATATATGAGAGTGCCAATTTATTTAAAATTTTACTTCTTTAACACTCGCTTCTAAAAAGTCAACAGCTTTAGAAAAACGCACTTCATTAGTTATTATCTCTTTTGTAAGTTGGGCTTTAACTTCTTTTACGTCAATCCCATAATGAGTTGCGATTTCTTGGTATTTCGCTTCAATTTCTTCATCACTAACAGGAAAATCTTCTTTTTCAGCAATGGCTTCAATAACTAAACTTGTTAAAACTTTATTTTGAGCCTGACTATTTAAATTTGCTTCAAAAGCTTCCACAGTCATACCAGAAAATTGAATATACATTTCATATTCAATTCCATATTGTTTAGCTTGTGATTCAATTTGTTTTTTTGTATTTTCTACTTCTTGATTAATTAGTTCAATTGGAATATCTACCTCTGCATTACTAACAGCGTATTTAACCGCTTCACCAATAATTCTATCTTTTTCTTCTAGTTCTTTTTTAGATTTAATTTCTTTTTTAATGCTTTCTTTTAACTCTTCAACAGTAGAAACGCCCTCTTTATTTAAAGATACGACAAACTCATCAGTTAATTCAGGTTTAACCTCTACTTTTATTTCATGAAGTTTAACTTTAAAGACCGTTTCTTTTCCTTTTAACTCTTCACTATGATAATCTTCAGGGAAAGTGACTGTAATCGTTCTTTCTTCACCCTTTTTCATGCCAATAAGTTGATACTCAAAGCCTGGAATAAACTGATTAGAACCGATTTTTAACTCATAATTTTCACCTTTACCACCTTCAAAGGGAACATCATTTAAAAAACCTTCAAAATCAATAACTGAAACATCACCTGCTTGTAGTTCACCTTCTTTAGGTTCTAATACTACATCTCTACTTAATAAACGGTCAATTTCTTCATCAATTTCTCCAACTTCTACACTTAAATCTCTTTTCTTAACTTCAAGTCCTGTATATTCACCTAATTTAACTTCAGGTTTAATTGGGAATATTAATTTGATTTCAAAGTCTTTTTCGTGTGAAACTGTTTTAACATCTAAATCAATTTTAGGTTCTCCAACAATAATAACACTTTTCTCTTCAAAAACTTTTGGATATAAATGATAAATCACATGGTTAAGTGCTTTTTCATAAAGAGATTCAATCCCAAACTTACTTTCATAAATATTTCTTGGGACAGTTCCTTTTCTAAAACCTTTAATTTCTACATCACCTTTTACTTCTTCAAAAGCGTGATCTAATGCATGCGCAAACTCACCTGGAGTTACCTTAAAGGTAAATTTGGCATAATTTGTTCCTAATTTTTCAAATTTCATCTTATTCATACTCCTTTTTTTCATCTTTTCTATTATAACATGTTTTTTAGATAATTAAAGTTTTATGCGCGTTTTTTAAAATCTTGCAAAATTAGGTGTATAATAGATGTGGTGGTTAAATGAAGTTTATTAAACGTATTTTTAGAAATTTTTTCATTTCATTAGCGACTACAGTGTTAGTCCTTTTTTCTGCGTTAATAATTGATTTTAAAATTTTCAACATCTCATTAAGAGACGTTTCTTTATTTTATTCAAATCAAATTACTACCGCAATTAGTGATGCGGCAATAGACATTAAAAAAAGTCCCACAATCATTGATTTAAAAATAACTAGGGAAGATGATATTGATATATTAGTCGTTTATTTTAAGTTTGTTAATGAAGATTCACTAGAAAGCATCACCATCAACTATACTACATACACAAACTATGTTTATGAATATGATAAAGATATTTTTGTTGCCTGTTTTCCCATTGATATAGTTTATGAAAACGGAGAAATAAAAAAGGAAGTTTACGTTAATTCATTTATTGTAAACGATAAAACTTATTACTCAAGTAAATCTATTACCGCCTTTAAAGGTGTTTATCATGAAGTTATTGAAAGAGTTAAAAAAAGTGTTGTAAAAGTGCTTATTGAAGATACCGGATATTTTTCTACAAGAGTTGAACACGGTAGCGGAGTTATTTTTAAAAAAGAAATTAGTAAAACAAAAACACCATTTGGCGCCCAAATGTATGATTATTACATTTTAACTAATTTTCACGTTATTCAGTCTCGTATTGAAAATAACCGTTTTTATGGAAAAATATCGATTAGATATTTAGATGTTGATAATTCCTATCCTAAATACTTCTTTGACAGAGTCGATGTGGTGGGTTGGTATACAAAAGACACTGATATCGCAATTTTAAGACTAACCACAACTGACGCAAACATTCAAGCCTTAGAAGATGAACAATTTATTACCCACGAGGCTTTAACTGTTACTGAAGGTCAAACCGTCTTTTTAATTGGCTCACCAGTATCTATTAAAGAAAGCAAATTTAATGAAGTTAATGAAGGCGTTGTTTTAAACACACGTTCTTTAGTTAAACTTCAAGATGATACAATTTTATGTAAAGATGGTTGTAAAGCAATTAAAATTAGTGCCTATTTAGGACAAGGTTCTAGTGGTGGAGGCTCATTTGATAGTAATGGTAATTTAATTGGCCTACACTTCGCTGGTAGCCCAGATATCGGCTACTCAAGCGAAATTCCAATGGAAATAGTCTTAGAAGCAATCGAATATATTATTGGTAAACCAAAAAGTGAAACTCAAATTGAGAGTTTCACTTCTTTTTTTTCTTTAAATAAACTAATGACTCCATTTCAAACGTTTGATAAAACATCTTTATTGGAGTAACTAAAATTACTTCATAATTAGTTAATAACTTTAAGTCTCTTACTAATGTCTTTAAGTTACAAGATAAATAAATAATTTTATCTAGCTTAGAGTTATTTATTAATTCAATGACCTTACTATTTATTCCTTGTCTTGGGGGATCAATTATTAAAGTGTTTCCTTTATCTTGATACTTTAAAAACTCAATATTAAAGTCACCTTTAATAACCTCTAAATTCTTAATATTATTAAGTTTAATTGATTGTTTTGCGGACATAACTGAATCATCATCTATTTCAATAGAATAAACTTTATTTACTTTCTCACTAACAAACTGTCCAATTGAAGAAACACCCGCAAACGCATCAATTACTATATCATTTTTATCAAGTAATGTTTTAATCTTTTCATAAGTTAAATAAGCAATATCTCTATTAACTTGAAAAAATGAATTAGGATAAATTATAAATTTAAATTCTCCAATTTTATCGGTTAAATGCTTTTCTTTAAGAATTAATTTATTTTGAAAACCAACATTTCTTCTTTCACTATCTTGATAGTTTTGATAAATAGAAACTACCTTTTCATTATTAAGTAATGGTTTATATAATAAATTAGGAATAGGCTTTTTAGACTTAGTTACGAAAATAACCATTACTTCTTCTAAATAATTAGATCTAATTACTATTGATGATAAATCATCATAAAAAATGTTATTTATTTTATAATAAGTATTTAATTCTCTTAAGACTTTATTAATGGCTGGTTCAGCTAATTTTAGATTATCAATTTCTTTAAATATATTCGTTCTTTCTTTATAACCACCTAATTTTAAATAAGGACTATTATCTA
>JAAZKC010000011.1 GCA_012800005.1 Acholeplasmataceae bacterium
TAATTGTAAGTTCATTTAGTTGTTCTTTAACTTCATTAGAATTAATAGCTTCTCTTATAACATTTAATGAAGTAGACCAACCTAAATCAACTATTCTTCCATCATCAGAATATGCAACTAGAATATAGATTTTCTTCATAATTTTCAATCTCCTTTTTTAACTATTTCTACCAACAAAACAATACCACAATTAAATAATAAATCCACTATTTTCATTTGAAAAACTATTAAAATTTTTAATCAAAAAGCATATATATAAACTCCGATTATAAAAAGTAATTAAATTATTGTTATTCCTTTTAGTTAAGCCATTTCACAAGATAAAAATATAATTTTATAACCGGAGTATAGGGGGTGCGGTTATAAATTCATTTTTAGCATTAAAAAAGACCAGCATTTGCTAGTCTAGTTTAAAGTTTTGATTCAATTTGAAATTCACTTTTTTAAAATTTTGCCCCGCGTATTTTAGCGGTGGGGCGTTCGGTGTGGTCGCACTTCACTTACTTATGACCCTGGGGGGACTAAAAAATTAAATTGAATTTGCCAATTTAACTAAGAATGGTATATAAATTTCTTCACTTCCATTAATTTCCATTGGCAAATATCTCCATTCAACAAAGGTATTTTTAATCTTTTGTAATTTAGTCATAAAATCTGCACTCGCATTAGGCCCATTACCAATAACCCTATCTATAATTTTGTCTTTTTCAGATTGGGTTAATAGTTGGAACAAATATTCTAAATCATGCTTTAATTCAAATTCTATTGCATTCCACATTAAACTTGACTTAAACATCATTTCAATAGCAAACATATAATTTATAACCATCGGCATAATATAATAGTATGGTGAAGAGGCATGTTGAAATGTAGGAACATTATCTTGATTTAACATATAATTATTTGCTAATTTTGGAAATGTTTGTTGACATAACACATTTGCTGTTTCTAAATATGCCTTCGCCACATTTTTAGCAACATCTGGTGATTGCGGGCATTTAAACACATCATTTGAATTGCAAAATTCACATGATGTCCTGCCTGTAGTGGTTGATATATTCTCACAATTTTTACATTTAATATAATATTCAAATTTTCTAGTCATATAATTTTACCTCACAAATTTTATAATAATTACCAATTATCATTATATCCATACATAAGGTCTTTAAAGAAGACTTTTTTCCAATATAATTCCCTCTTAAGAGCTTTATCTTTCCCGTTTTCATCTTTTTTAAAGATTTCTAATAATGTATATTTAAAATTTTCTTGTATATATTTAAATCCCTTTTCTTCTACAAGTGCTTTAAGTTTTTTATTAGGATAATCTTTTTCAGCTTTATCATAACCATCTCTTAGATAAGCTGACCATCTGCCATAAACCCCTTCTTCTCCGTACGCAGCACCTACATATAATTTACTGTTTTTTAAATCTGTTATTAAATAAACCCCATAAACAGAACTTAAATGTTCTCTCCAAGAGCGATTATTCCATTGTTTTTTTAATTCATTATAAGTTAAAGATAGATTTTCAAATCCAGGAAATTCACCCCCACCAGAAAAATATGTATGTGAAAGTATTGAATCTAATTCAATTGAATTAATAATCTCAGGTTTAACATAAAAGAAATTACGATTTATGTTTTTCCATTTAACAATTACTCGCTCCACATATTTGTCATATTCTTTCAATCTTATTGTTTCTGCGTATTCACAAGTATTACCATCAGAATCTATCTATATATACCTTGTTGTCCGTATGAATAATGTCATAAGCACCAATAAAAAGCCACTTGTCATACTCTTTTTCTTCTTCAACTCTTATAAATGAAAACTGCAAATCTTTGGGCGAGTTTCTTTTTGTTTTACCGCTTATACTATAACAACTTAATATGTTAGGTTCAAAATCTGGAGACTTCGTATAATACATCTCGACAAAATCATATTTTTTAGTATTAGATTCATCTGGCCAATTCATATTAAATCTTAGTTTAATTCGTTTTCCTTTTTTATTACTTAACAATTTTTCAAATTGAAAAATATCTTTTAAGAAAATTTTGTTTTGCTCATCACGTACTAATACATTTTTATCTTTTTTATTTTTCATTATTACTCCTTTTTTGATTTTCCTTAATTTTCCCCTAAAAGTATATATAAAGGTATCTAAAAGTACTCTATTTTACCCTTGATGGATTTATAAACGCA
>JAAZKC010000130.1 GCA_012800005.1 Acholeplasmataceae bacterium
TGATCTAATTGTTTCACTTTCATAATACAATTATATCAAAAAACCACCCTGGCTATCCAGAGTGGTTTTTCTTTATGGGGTATTTAACTTATTTTATTTCGTTACACCCTCGTTTTTCTTAAGAAAACAATTTAAGTTTTCCACTTTTGTTTGTTTTTACTAAATCAATTATTCTTTGGTTTTCGCTACCACGATATAATAAATTTAAATTAAGTTTATCAATTTCAAATGGCCCATCAATTAAAATATCTGAAAGTTCTAATATTTGATTAATTATTGGATTTTCTTTTTTTAATAAATCTTCGTAATATTCTCCTGAATACACTACAACAGATAAGTTATCTTCTTTAGCCTTTTTTACTAAATAAAGGGTTTTATCTGGTTGTAAAAATGGATCTCCTCCACTAATGGTAATTCCCTCTAGTAAGGGGTTTTTCTTCCACATCTTACAAATATCATCTAACTCAACTAACCTACCACCTTCTAAATCCCATGTTTCTACATTATGGCACCCTGGACATTCAAGTAAACACCCTTGAGCAAATATAACAAATCTTAAGCCTGGCCCATCAACAATTGAATCATTAACAAAACCAGAAACTCTCATTAAATTATTAAGGTGTGTTACTCTTAAATCTACTTCTTCATGTTCAAAAACTTCTAAATTGATTGGCGTAATTAATAAGTCATTAATTCTTCGATATTTTAAAAATGGTTTTTCTAATGATTCTAATCTTTTACATTTAGGACATTTTTCATCAGTTATTTTTCCAATAAATCCACAAACCGGATCTATATCTAAATGATGATTGATTGCTGCATAGCCAATCTCTTTTTTTTTCATTAATTTTAATAATCCTAAAATTGAACTTTCTTTGTTTTTTTGTTCTCCACCAAGTTCAATATATGTAATATGGCCACCCTTAATTAAATTATGATATGGAGCTTCTATTTCTATTTTCATTTCCGCATTAATTGGATAATCAGATGGAATATGAAATGAATCAGTATAAAATGATTTATCGGTAACATTTTTAATAATTCCATATTTTTGTTGATCTTTTAAAACGAAATTTTCTAATAAATCAACTTTTGACGAAGCAATCAATTGAAAATTAAGTTCATGTTTTTTTATTTTTTCTTCAATTAATTTATTAAGAAAACTAATAATTTCAATACCTAACTGATAAGCCTCACTACTTTGGCCATGGTGTGTGCCTACTAATACTTGAAGTGTTTCCGCTAATCCTATAAAACCGATATCTAGAGAACCGTTTTTAATAACTTCTTTTATATTATCATCAATATTTAAAGTTTCAGAACCACACCAAGTTTTACCAATCATTAAAAACGGTAAATGATAAGCCTTTAAATTAGATAAATAATGATATTTTTCCAGTAGTTGATTAACAACTTTTTCAAACACAACTTCTAAATTTTTATAAAATGTCTCTATTGAGTTTGAATTAAGAGCTACTCTAGGTAAATTAATAATTGTTTCTCCTAAACTACCTCTACCTAGAGGTGATTTAGTTATTATTCTACTTCTAGTGGCTCCATATGTTAAATCTTTTAAATTATTGATGCCATCTATATTATTAGCCTTTGAGTCTAAAAACATAAAATTAGGATACATAGTTAGTGCGTGAGTTTCAATTGCTAATTTAAAAAGATCATAGTTTTTATCTTTTTTATTAAAGTTAATCCCTTCTTTTATTTTAAATATTTGAACTGGTGATGTGTATATATGTTCCTTTGTCGCAAGCAAGATATTTTTAATAACTAACCTACCATATTCACTTTCATCTGTTCCATAGGCAACAGATAAATTAATAACCCCACTTTGATTTTTAGTAGGCATCATTTTTATATCCAATAAAAACTTTTTAAACGCTTTAAATAACTCTTCTTCTAATTCTTTTTTGGTAATGTTTTTTGCTTCTTCAATTAAATAGTTAGATACACCTGATTTTGTTAATTCCTCTATTATTTTTTCATAATTATTGCTTGTTTTAAGTTTAATATTATTAAAAAGAGCTAATTTGTTTAAATTAGAAATTAACATCTTTTCATGATTTTTCATAACTGCTTTAGAAATTAAAAAATCAAAATCCGAAATTTGAATACCACCATATATTTCTTCTTCAGTTTTTGAAATAACATATAATAATGTTTTTAAACATCCTTCAATTGTATTACAGTTACCAATCTCAGTATCACCTATTATAATGCCATTTTCCACAACTTTTGAACTGTTAATTTGAAATGTGTTAAAAGATGAAGTATAGTATTCTATTTCTTTAATAAAAACATCTCCATCTTCATGCATTTTTACATATTCTTTATCAATTGTAAAAATTTTATTATATTCTTTTGCCCCTTCTCTTCCATAAAAAAGAATTGCTTTAGTAGGATTTTCAAAATGAAAGTCACCCTTTTTAAGTAAAAACTTAGAAGTTGTTTTTTTCCCTTGTTCAATTGCTTGAAAAGTCTTCATTAATTTTGTTTCTTTTTCTCTTACTTTACTTCTTTCTTCTCTATAAAGAATATACGCTTTCGCTACTTCAGTTAATTTAGAATTCATTAGTACTCTTTCAACAATATCTTGAACGTTTTCTACTGTTGGTATTCTTCCTTCAGGAGTTTCTTCATTAACTATTTTTACAACTTCTTTAGTCATTTTGTAAATTTTATTTAAAGTAACTTCTGCCTCCACAGCTAAAATAGCCTTTTGAATGGCTTCTGTTATTTTGTTTTCGTTAAATTTTACATAACGTCCATCACGTTTTCTAATTTTAGTTATCATTTTATAAAATCCTTAGTTAGAAAAGAGGCAACTAGTGCCTCTTTTATTTATTTTTAATTTGTGAAAAATTTTACTATGTTAGAAAAATTGTTGTATTTTTCTACTGAGTCTGAAGATTCAACAACTAATGTTGGAACTTGTTTAATTTCATATTTATTAGTTAAATCTAAATCTTGATCAGCTATGATAATATCATACTCAATATTTTGTTTTTTCAAATATTCTTTAATCATTTTACAACTAGGACAAGCGTTAGTAGTAAATAACATTAAATGAGCATTTTTATTAGAACTCTTTGGTTTTTCTTCTTCGGCTTGTTTAATGGCGTTTTCAATTATATCAAAAGAGTTAATTACATATTCTTTTCTATCTTTAAACTCTTTTTGTTTACCATCATTCCAGTTTTTAAGTGGTCTATAATAACCTGTAATTCTTGAATAAATTTCTGTTTCAGCACCACATTTTTCACAAATAGGTACTTCTCCTGTTATATAACCGTGTTCTTTACAAATAGAATATGTTGGTGATAATGTGAAATATGGAAGTTTAAAGTTTTCCGCAATTTTTCTAACTACATTAGCGGCAGCTTGCCAACTTTGAAGTTTTTGACCTAAAAATGCGTGGAATACTGTTCCTGATGTATATAAAACTTGAAATCTATCTTGAATTTCTAAAGCTTTAGAAACTGATTCGGTATAACCAACAGGTAGATGAGACGAGTTAGTATAATATGGAGTTTCTCCATTTTCAGATGCGGTAATAATATCACTGTATCTAGAGCGATCATGTTTTGCTAGACGGTATGTGGTTGATTCTGCTGGGGTTGCTTCTAAGTTATATAAATCACCATACTTTTCTTGATAATCAGAAAGTTTTTCTCTCATAAAGTTTAAAACATTTTCCGCAAAATCTTGTGTTTCTTTATGTGTTAAATCTTTTCTTAACCAACTAGCATTTAATCCAGCTTCATTCATTCCAATTAAGCCAATAGTTGAAAAATGATTATTAAGGTGTCCTAAATAACGTTTAGTGTATGGATATAGTCCTTCTTCTAAAAAATGAGTTATAACATCTCTTTTTACTTTAAGTGAGCGAGCAGAAATATCCATTAATTTTTCTAATCTCTTATAAAAATCTTCTTCATCAGTAGCTAAATAAGCAATTCTTGGCAAGTTAATTGTCACAACACCAATTGAACCAGTATTAGAACCTGAACCAAAGTAGCCTCCTGATTTTTTTCTTAATTCCCTTAAATCTAATCTTAAACGACAACACATTGATCTAACGTCTGATGGCTCCATATCTGAATTAATATAATTTGAAAAATAAGGTGTTCCGTATTTTGCGGTCATTTCAAATAAAAGACGGTTGTTTTCTGTATCTGACCAGTCAAAATCTTTAGTTATTGAATATGTTGGGATTGGATATTGAAACCCTCTTCCATTCGCATCTCCTTCAATCATTACTTCTAAAAACGCTTTATTAACCATATCCATTTCTTTTTGACAATCTTTATATTTGAAATCCATTTCTTTTCCACCGACAAGAGCTTGTCTTTCTGCCAAATCATTTGGAACATTCCAGTCTAATGTGATGTTGGTAAATGGAGCTTGACAACCCCAACGGCTTGGAGTGTTAACACCAAAAATAAATGATTGAAGGGCTTGTTTAACTTCATAATACGATAAATTATCCACCTTTACAAAAGGAGCTAAATATGTGTCAAAAGATGAAAATGCTTGAGCTCCTGCCCATTCATTTTGCATAATACCTAAAAAGTTAACAAGTTGGTTTGTAAGAGTTGAAAGATGTTTAGCTGGCTTTGATGAAATTTTACCTTCAACTCCACCAACACCTTCTTTAATAACTTGTTCTAAATCCCATCCTGCACAATATGCTGATAACATCGATAGATCATGAATATGAATATCAGCTTGACGGTGCGCTTCGGCAATTTCTTTATCATATACTTCAGATAACCAATAATTAGCTGTAATTGCACCTGAGTTATTTAAAATTAAACCTCCCAATGAATAGTTAACAGTTGAGTTTTCTTTTACTCTCCAATCATTAATGTTTAAATAGTCTTCAACTGTCTTTTTATAGTTAAAAACTGTCTCTTTAGCATGACGAATTCTCTCACGATCACGGCGATATAAAATATACTTTTTCGCAACCTCGGGCTCAACAGTCATTAAATACTTTTCAACTTCATCTTGAACATCTTCAATATCAACAATTTCAACATTCAATTCATTAAGTTTTTTACAAATCTCTGCTGCATATGTAAAAGATTCCAAATTTTTAGTTCCACCAAAAGCTTTATTAATCGCGATAGCTATTTTTGATGGGTCAAATTTTTGTAATCTGCCATCCCTTTTTCTTATTTGTTTAATCATTTTTATATCCCCTTTCTATTCATTTTCGTTTTTTGTGTGCTACTATTATAGTTTATATAAAGTGTTTTTTCAATGAAAATATTAATGAAAATAAAAAAATGTTTTTTTTAAGTTATTAACAATAAAAAAGAGATGAAAAGCGGAATGAATTTCAAACAAAAAAGACTTATAAGAAAACCTATTTTTAAAAAAGCGAACCCCTTACGGATTCGCATTTTTTAATAGTGTGTTTTTATTGAAAATAGAATCATCGGTTTTTTAGTAAGTTCTAATTTACCTTTTTCTACTTTCACTTGGTTAGGATATAAGATGTTTTGATAAACACTATCTTTTAAGTCTATTTTAATATGTCCTTTTTCTAATCCTAAATTAAAGATTCCATATGTGATTGAATTTTCATTTTCATAAGAAACAACCGCCACTTCTTTTTCTTGAAGATGAATTTTAAAGACTCCTTCTGAAAACAGTGAATCTTTCTTTAAATGTCCAATTCTATGAATTAAATCTCTAATTTCCATATTTCTAGGAGTTAAGTCAATTTGGTCTATTTCAAATAAACTAGGATGTTTTGTTTCCCTATATTCTTGACCCATATAAATCATATTAGTGCCTTTTAAGAAAAAACTTAACGCTGTAAGATTTAATAGTTTATCTATATCTGTAACTATTGAAGCTATTCTCTTTTGATCATGATTTTCTAAATTTCTTAGTTTAATATAATTTCCAGGATAAGTTGATTCTTGTCTTAAGATAGCCTTTAACCAAGTATTTAAATCTTTATTTTCTAAATAATTTTTAAATTCATCATGAATATCATAATCATATAAAATATCAAAAACTTCATAAAGTTCACTATCACTATAAGCAGTAAAACCTTGGTCTCTTAAATGTTTTACAGATCCTAAATGAACAGATTCAGCTAAGAAAATAATCTCTGGGTTTATTTTTTTAGTAACTTTTCTAGCTTCTCTCCAAAATTCCATTGGTACTAGTGAGGCAACATCACATCTAAATCCGTCCACACCTAATTTTGCATAAAACACTAAAACATCAAGTAGATATTTATGTACCTCAGGTTTACTAAAATCAAAGTCTATTACATCACTCCAATCAGGAACTTTTGTGGTAATAACCCCATCTTTTTTATAAAACCATTCTGGATTAGAATCTCTTTTTATATTATCACAAGACGCATGATTAAAGACTATATCAATCATTACCTTTAAACCCATTTTATGAGTTTCATTAATAAACTTTTTAAAATCATCTAAAGTACCATGTACCGGATCAACAGCCTTATAATCCTTAATTGAATAAGGAGAGCCAACGCTACCCTTTCTCTTAACTTCTCCTATTGGATGAAACGGACATAAATAAATTATATCCATACCTAAACTTTTAATTCTTTCTAAATCACTAATTAAACCTTGAAAAGTTGGTTTAGGGTGTTGTCGTAAAAATACTTGATAAATATTTTTGCCTCTTAAACTTAACTTTGTATCTAATGCCATATAACTATCCCTCCAATTCAATTATACACTAAAACCACCTTATAAATCTAAACTCTTGAAAACTTCTCCAATACTTCCTTTAATAAATAAGCTTGCCAAAGATTCTTTTCCAGTAAGATCTCTATTTATTAACACAAGTGGTCTATTTTTAGGATAATAATAGATTAGTGATGCGGCAGGATAAACACTTAAGCTAGTTCCGCCAATAATAAATAAATCCGCCTCACTAATATATCTAATCGCTCGCTCTAAAACGCCATCAGGAAGTTGTTCTTCATATAATGTTACATCAGGTTTAATAATTCCCCCACATTCACATGTCGGTAATTCAGATTCCATTATTTTATGAACATCATAAAACCTATGACACTTTAGGCAGTGATTTCTATAGACAGAACCATGAAGTTCAAGTACATTTTTACTTCCCGCTAATTGATGTAAATTATCAATATTTTGAGTAATAACCGTAGTTAGTTTTCCCATTTCTTCTAGTTTAGCTAAACCTTTATGGGCATAATTAGGTTTTGCATCAAGATAAATCATTTTATCCTTATAAAATTTGTAAAAACCTTTTGTATCATAAAAGAAGTAACTTCTACTGATAATTACCTCAGGAGGAATAACTCCCTTTTCCTTATATAAACCTTGAGCACTTCTAAAATCAGGAATTCCTGATTCAGTAGAAACTCCTGCCCCACCAAAAAAAACAATTTTCTTTGAGTTATTAATTAGTTCTTTTAACTCTTTAATTTTATCCATTTAATCACCTTCTTTTAAAATGGTAAAGTTCATGCCTAAACCTTTTATTTGTTTTTAAAATAAATAAAAAGGGGTTTGAGGATAACAAAACTCTATTGGTTATTTCTTCTTTTTAAAAATAGTTCATAAGTAGCAAAATTTTTGAGGGTAACAAAACGGTCCTAATTGCTCTTCTTCTAAATGTCGTGTTCATAAGTAGCAAAATTTTTGAGGGTAACAAAACTTTTAAAATTAAGAAATAACCAAATAACTGGTTCATAAGTAGCAAAATTTTTGAGGGTAACAAA
>JAAZKC010000012.1 GCA_012800005.1 Acholeplasmataceae bacterium
AATAAGATTCATTCTCTTTAGTAATATTTTTTGAAATCTCTTTTATGCTATTAATTGGTTTTACTAAAGGTAATACAACCTTTAGTGACAATAATATTATTAATATTTTTTTATTTGTTTTTCTCATGTTTTTCTCCCTTACTCTATAATAAGATTATCAAAATAAAGAATTAATGGATCTTTATCTTCTAAATCTAAATTTGGAAAACAAAATTTAAAAAATCTCATCTTATTTCTATCAAATGAACTGTCTTCTTCAAAAGTATATTCAAAATGATACCATTCGCCATCTTTAAGATTATGATGCAAAGACAATTCGTGATCCCACGTATCATCAAGATCAAATATTCCAAAAAACATTCCATTTACATCTCTTCCACTTGCGTTAAAAATATCAAACTTAATAGTAGTTTTACCTGTTAAATCTTTAGGAATATTACCAGAACCACTCCAAAATTCAATATTAATACTGTGAGTAGGTTTGTATGGATTACCATAAGCAATCATTTTCAACGAATGAAATCCCTCAGTAATATACTTTTCATCACTATTTATTTCTATTTTTCCATTTATATTAGTGTATAAATAATTAATAATTTCTTTTTCTGTTTCAAATGGCGCAAGACAGTTAGGATTTTTCTCATAAACTTCTTTTGGTGTGGTGCTATTTTCATTATCAGGGATTTCGGGAGTAACTGGTGTTTTTTCACATCTTGTAATAAAAAGCACACTCATCAAAATTAACGTTATAATTTTTCTCAAGGCCATCATCTCCCTTCTAAATAAATATTATCGAAATATAAAATAGTTGCTTCTTCACCTATATTAAGGTTTGGTACTACAAAGTCTAATTGTAAAATATTACTATAATCAATCGCAGTCAAAGAATGGTCTATTTGAATGACTACTTTATTCATTCTGTTAGGAATTAAAATCTCTGAACCGATATCAACCCTCATCTTTCTTCCATCTCTTAATCTTATTGTTAATAAAATTTCTTTATTCGTATCATTAAAAACATATAACACTATTGCGCCAACGTTTTTAAAATCTTTAGGTAAATTGCATTCATTATCAAACGCTAAATATGGTGAGTATTTATTTCCTGCATAAACATTACCAACTGTTTCAAATTTCAATGATTTAAACCCTGCAAAAGCTCCCTCATTAGAAACTTCTATTTTTGTGTCTTCGATACCTTCTTCATAGTTGCTTATTTTAATGTTTGTAATATCATCATTTTCAAAAGATGATATTGCGGTTACATCTTTTGAAACGAATTTCTTAATTGTACTAGTTTTACCGTTTGTAGTAATTTCAACATCGACATACTCTTTTATAGGTATTACTGCTATAAATGAGTCATAAAGACTACTACTTACTTTGTTTGTTATTTCTTTTCCATCTATTTTAACGGATGCATTTTTTTCTGCAAAAACTTGTATTGTTGCGGTATTATTAATCGCATTAACTCCACCAATATTAACTATTCCTTGAGGACAATTTTTCAAATCTACTATTAATTTTGCCAGTTCATCTCTTACCCTTAAAAAGCCATCTTCACTAGTATTAATTAAAGGCTTCATATTAATTGATAATTCTCTATATAAATAATCAATATATTCATTTAGTTTTAAATTTATCCCGAATTTTTCGTTATACCCTTTTAATAATTCTTCTAAAATATATAAATATTCATAGTCTTCTTGGCCATCTCTAATCATTTCTAATCTCATCGTCCCGATTGGCCCATGAATCCCATATTTTCTCCCAGGATATAAGATATAACCATCTCCGTTCGCTCCTGGAAAAGCAAGCGGATCATTCCAAATATCCCTATAAGTAAACGATGAACCATCGTATTTTTGAGTTATATTTACACTCCAATACAAATTTCCCGTAACATTATATTGTCTTTGCATCCAACTCATTATTCGAGGAGATAACCTATTATCATCTAAATGATAGGTTGGATAAGGATTTTTCGGACCAACACAACCATACCACCAAAAATCATTACCTTCTAAAAACTTTTTCTTTGTTTCATATTTAAACTCAGGAGAAATAAAATTAGTTAAAATAGGTGTCCAACCATTTATTTGATTATAAATGTGATAAACTTGATCCCCCATAACTTCAGTAAAATCAATTATTGTAACAATATGCTTAATATTTTTTAAAGCTTCTTTAACACTTGGTTTATCATCGAAAAAGCCTTGATTATCATATTCATTAATTAGTTCTAATTTTATTTTATTAAATGTTTCTTCGTTTTTGTCTATAAGCCAATGCTTGTCAATTGGTGCTTCATCTTCACTTCCCGCAATATATAGATAAGCCTTTTTAAAATAGTTTTTTTCTTCTGTTGAAACTTTTAAAATTTCTTTAATTGTTTCTTTAAGAGGTCCTTCTTCTAAAATTCCATATGATTTTCCATTAATTGTTTCATATTTTAAAGTATGTGGTAAATTAAAATTAGACACCTTGGGATTTAAGACAAATTCTTCAACTAACTCTGCATACCTTACTGGATCACCATAAGCGTAGGTTGGCAAATATGAAGGTGAAATTCTATAATCTAGTAAATAATTATAATAATTTCTATAAAGTTCTTCAGTACTATCAAGATGACCAGGAATAAACTGATCAACAAACGGATCTGCCCAAATATTAAATGATGTTGAACTATGTGATTCATCACTTAATGTAAAATCATAAATAGTTACTGTTATAGGAACATCAATAGTTTCTTCTTGATATTTGATCTTAACTACTCCTTTATATGTTCCGGGATTTTGCTCTTTTGGAGCATAAACTTTAAACCACAAAGCTTCATTTTGATTCTTTTTAAAATTATTTTCTTTATATTCTAAAACCTTTTCAAAAGGAATAAGTGCATCTGGGTAAAATCCCACACCAAATGCGTTATTTGAAGGTGCGGTTACCTCAATGTAATGTTGTTTATAGATGCTAATGTTTTCTTTAGAAAGTGTGCTTGTTTCACTTTTTAAATCTGATAACACAATTTCATATCCATCAATATCCATAACTGAAGATTTTAATATTATTTGACCTCCCTCATATTCATTTTTAGCAAGACTAATATCTAATTTTGCGTCTACCTTAGGAATATTTTGATCTCTTAAAATGTTTTCTACACTTGAAGCATAATAGGCATTAAAAGAGTGATTTCCTTGATTGAAACAACCACTAAAAACAGTCATCATTATTATTAAACATAGATAAACCCCTTTCTTACTTAACATTATTATTTTTCCTTTCTTTAATTATTTTATTTATTGCTTGAGTAACCGAAAAATGAATCGCCCCCATTATTTTTACATCTCCAACACAATCTGAAAAGACGATTTTCTCATAGCTTTCCATTTCTTTTAATTTTAAAAACTCTTTATCTAGTTTCTCAATATAATAATTTCCAAAATTTCTAATTGCCCCTCCTAAAACTATAATCTCCGTATCAAAGATATTTACAATGTCATAACAAAATATCGCTAAATTATTAATACTATCGTTTACTAATTCAAGAACTGTACTATTTTTGTCATTGTAAAGCTCAAGAAATTTATGATATGATATTCCCTCGCCAGTTTTCTTTTCATATCTTTCTAACATTCCTGATACTGAACAAACACCGCCCAAATTAATTAACCTATTATTTTCTTTTTTGGCTTTAACTAGCCCAAATTCACCAGAAAACCCATTAGCACCATAATATATTTTAGAATTTAAAAGCAAACTACCACCAATCCCATAATCTAATTGCATATAAATAGCATCAGTTATATTTTCAAATGAACATCCTAAATTCATTTCTCCAATTAGTGCTAAGTTAATGTCATTATCTAAAAACAATTGACATGTAAAATATTTTTGAAAAAATGAAATAATGTCGATATTATAAACCTTTTCAAAACGTGGCGCATATGCAATAATGTGAGTTTTTTTAGAAATTTTCCCTGGAGAGCTTATTGTAATATTTTGTAAGATATAACCTTCTTTTTCTAGCTTATCAGCTTGTTTTTTCATATCCATAACAATGTTTTTTAAAATATTTTCGGTTATTGTAGGTATATCTTCATACACGAGTTCGCTCAAAATTTTTAAATCTAAAGTAGAAAAATTCCATTTAATCTTTTTAGTTGATAAGTCAATCGCAGCAACACAATATTTTTTAGGACTATAAATATATTTGCACGCAGGCCTACCCCTTTTATTAGTGTTGCTTTCTATTACTGATTCTACTAAATTAAGTTCTATCAACTCTTCAATTATTTTATCTGTTGCAACAATACTTAAATTTAACTTTCCTGCAATGACTCTTGATGTCATATTTTCATTTTTTAATAAATTAATTACCGCTTTCAAATTTCTTTCACGGAAAACACTTTGATTTGTCAATTTTTTCATAATTCACCTTCAAATATTCTTCCAGCATAAGGCTGAAACTTATTAAATTTAATTTTTAAAATTTGTGTTGTTTCATCAAAAATGTAATTTGTTTCTAACGTTAGTGGATATGCTAGTTTTAAGTTTTTCACCTTATATTTACTTAAATTAATAACAATCTCATTTTTATCATTCGCAGTATTCCAAATTCCTAATATAATTCTTTTTTCATTTAATAAACCAGAAACAACTTCTCTATCACCAAAATTAGCTGTCCCTTTGGGATAAATCGGATAAGAAGAAATCTTAATGTTTTTAATGTTGTTGTAGTAGTTTATTCCCTCTTTAATGAGTTTAAGCAAATGATTATCCAAAAGATAAATTTTACTAGCTAAATGAATCCGTCCTAACATTGCATTACACATATTCATCGCCACTATTTCTTCATTAATATCTTTAATTTCTATCCTGTCATCTTTAGGATAACTCCAGACACCAGCTTGTTCCGGTGTAGCTGCTGTTAAAACATTCCCTGATAAATAAGGATATAATCTATAATCTGTTTGATCACTAGTCGACTGAATCGAATGGCTATTTAGCATAAGTTGATCCATCCTGCAACCACCACTACCACAATTTTCTATCACTAAATTTGGATATCTATCATAAACGCTATTTATCCATTTTAAATAAGCCCTTGCGTGTTCTAATAAACCATCACCTAAAGAATCAGATTTTAGTTCTGTTCCTGGACCACTACAAGTGTTATAGTCCATCTTTATATAATCAAGCCCATAATTTTCAATCGCATTAACAATAATTTTATCAACAAAATCGACTACTTCTTTATTTCTAAAATCAAGTTGTTTTCTATTATGATGTAAGGTTTCTTTACCGTTTCTTATAAAAAACCATTCTTTTGGTTTTTCATTAAATAATTTAGATAAAGACCCTGCCGCTTCAACTTCAAACCATAATCCTGGCTTCATCCCTTTTTTTCTAATATAATCCATAACTGCTTTTAGACCATTAGGAAATCTTACCTTTGATACTTCCCAATCTCCAAGTCTATCCCAGTTATTGTAATCATCTTTAAACCAACCTGCGTCAATACAAAAATAATCAACCCCCAACTCACTACAAATATCTATCATTGGGATTAATTCTTCTTCACTTGGATTATCCCAAAGTCCATGCATATAAGCATTGTAGATAGTAGGTATTTCAACGCAATCTCTAAATTTTCTTCTAACTATTCTCCTATATTTTGTTAACTCGCGAAAAACCTCTTCAAATCCTCTTTCAACCACAACACTACATTTAACACCTTCAAAAAATTCTCCTGGTTCAAGTGTTTTTGCCCAATGGTTATCAATAAATGTAGGCCCTGAAGCCGCAAGATAATACTCATCCCTTGCTTCTCCGCATTCAATATGCCAAGAACCATTGTTTTCTATTTGCGTTAAAATAAATTCTTTCGTAAGTTTATTTTCTACTATCGAAATTGGTAAGTATTCTTTTGTTGACCAACTACCAGTATTATTTAAATTTATTCTCTTCATCGAAAGATTTTTATTTCCATTATATAATCCTAAATCATAAAAAGACTCATTTTTCCACTGAGCTTCTGTATGCCACGAATTGTGGGCATAATGAAAATTAAGATTTTTACTTTTATTATTTTTAATCCCATTTGCTAAACCATAATAGTAAAATGAAGACACATATTCTAATGTGAGTTCTTCTTTATAGATGTTTTCAACCTCGTTATAAACATTAAATGTTTTAGTACCGTTAAAAAATGTAAAATACGTGTTGACTTTTAAATAATCGTCTTTTGTAACTATTTTAAGAATCTTTTTATCTTTTAATTCTTTGTATTCATGATTTTCATATAGTGCATTTTTACCAAAATATGTTGAAGTATTTTTGATACCATGATGTTCATTTTGAGCTAATCCAGCTACTTGGACTTCTACAAATCTAAACTCAGATAAAACGTCTTCTGGTAACTTGCTTAAAAAACTATCTAAACCAAGATAGTAAAGTCTAATTTGTTTTTTATCATTAATATTAAAAAAAAGATTTATCCCATTTATATTAAATTTTAGTTCCATTTGCTTAACCATCCTACAACGTATTTATTAAACCCACTTTAATAATACAATAGAAAACGTTTTCAGTCAATAGTTTTTTTAAAATAATTTAATATGTCCCTCCACACTTCCTTTTTTAAAATAGAAATTAGCATAAAAAATAGCCACCTTATCTGCTAAAGTGACTATTTAAAAATTCTCTTTATTATTCATTTAAAATTTCTTCTACAAACATAATTAGATTATTTATGCTTAAAACACCGCAATCTTCTAATCCCTTAACAAATGTTAGTCCGGCTTGTTCATAGACCATTTCTAGTGGTTCTTTTGTTAATGGTTTAGAAATCTTTTTTATAAAGTCCTCAAATCCTTTTGGTGGTGGAGTATTTTCTTCTAAAGCTTGAGCACATTCTTGAAGCTGTTCTATTAGCCGTTTAGGTAGGATTGCTAAACCACTAACTTCAATTAAACCAATGTTTTCTTTTTTAATTGGCCAAACATCTTCATGAGGATGATATATACCAAGTGGATAAGCTTCTGTTGTAAGGTTATTTCTTAGAACTATATCAAGTTCATAAGTTGCTTTTTTTCTGGCAATTGGAGTTACCGTATTATGTCTTTTGTCGGTAAAGTTATAAATATTTATACTTGGATTTGAGTAATTAAGCCATTTGTTTAAAATCTTATCTCCTAGCTCAATAATATCTTTTTTATCACCTTTAAGCCTAATCGTAGAAAGTGGCCATTTTAAAACTTCTACTATAACGTTTTTATAATTGAAACTCTTAATTACCTTTGCTTTTTCAATAGGAAATGTATATAGGCCGCCTTGATAATGATTATGCGACAATATTGAACCGCCAACGATTGGCAAGTCTGTATTAGAACCAAAAAAATACCCATCAAACATCGATACTAAATCAAGTAAATTAATAAATGTTTGTTTAGTTACACTCATAGGTGTGTGTTCTTTTGTTAAAACAATCGCATGCTCATTGTAATAACTGTATGGTGAATATTGAAAATACCAATCTCCATCACTTAATTTTAAAGGAATTAATCTTATTGTATCTCTTGAATCACGGCTTATATTTCCTGCAAATCCTTCATTTTCAGGACATAAAACGCACTTAGGATAACTAACCGCTTCCGCTTTAGCGCGTTTTTGAATTGTTTTAGGATCAAGTTCAGGTTTAGAGACATTAATTGTTATTTCAACTTCTCCATATTTAGTATCCACTGTATAAAAAACATTTTTTGAAATTCTAGTTGTTTTAATATAATCAAGATCTTTCATGTACTGATAAAACCAATCAGTTGCAGTTTTAATCCCTTTTTGTTTAGATAATTCTTCAAACTTATTAATAACTATTGATGGTTTATCAGCAAAAATATTCATCACTTTACTTAATAAAAAATCTTTATATTGAATTGAATTATCTTTAATATGCTTTCGCTCGTATAAATCATCAAGCAAAGGAAAAATTGCTTCTTCTGGAAAATTAATAACAACTTCATCAAATTCATCTTTATGTTTAAGCTTAAAAAAATAAATAAGTTGATTATAACAGTAATTATAATCTTCTTTCTTTATAAGTTCTTTTCTAAGTGCGTAATTAATTAACCCATGAATATATTTAATCATTCTATAAATTTTATATACCCAATGTTTTCTACAGTCTTAATTTTGAGTATACATTCTCCCTTACAATATTTGACTGCTCCTTAACAATTTTTTAACCTATTATATTTTAATTCTAACACAATTTATAAACTCGAGATAAACTATTTATTTTTTCCTTTGTTGTTTTTACAAATCAATTGGCTTATAATAAGATTGTTGTTTGGAGGGATATTAACAAAATGAAACATGTTATAAAAAAATTTAAAATATCTGGTGAGCTTATCTCTATAACATCTCATGGCGGTGGTCATATTAATAAAACATTTAAGGTAATCACTAGTTCTAATAAATATATTCTTCAAAAAATTAATCATCACGTTTTTAAAGATGTTGATAAATTGATGAGTAATATTTCTTATACTACTGAATTTATGAAATCAGCTAAAATAAAATCTTTTATCCCTTTAGAAATAATTAAGACAATTTCTGGAGAAAATTATTTATATTATAATGAAGAATATTATAGAATGTATAATTTCATTAGTGAAGGCATTGGCTATGAGACTATTGAAAATGTTGAACAATTTTATGAATGTGGAGTGGGGTTTGGTGCTTTTCAGCAAATGTTATCAGAGTTTGATGCAAATAAGCTTTATGAAACTATTCCTAATTTTCATAATACTAGAGTTCGCTTTCAAAATTTCTTAACCGCAATAAAAAATGATAAAAAAGGTCGTGTTTCTGAAATTAAAGAGGACATTGATTTTTACCTATCCCACAAACATTATTGTGATGTTATTATCAATTTACTAGAAAAAAAGGAAATGCCAACACGAGTTACGCATAATGATACTAAGCTAAATAATGTTCTAATCTCACCTAAAACAAATAAAAGTGTCACTATTGTTGATCTAGATACCATTATGCCAGGTTCAGTGGTTTATGATTTTGGTGATTCTATCCGCTTTGGAGCAAACCACTCTAAAGAAGATGAACCTGATTTAAGTAAAGTCAATTTCGATATTGAACTGTTTGAAGCATACACTAAAGGTTTTTTAAGCAAAACCGCAAATATATTAACAAAAATTGAAGTAGAACACTTAGCATTTGGCGCAATATTAATGACTTATGAATGTGGAATGCGTTTTTTAACTGATTATATTAATGGAGATGTGTATTTTAAAATTCATTACCCAAAACAAAACTTAAATCGTTCTCGCACACAAGTAAAATTAGTTAAAGATATGCAAAAAGCGCTTCTTCAAATGAATGAAATCGTTAATAAATATTATAAATTATTTAAAAACGTATAGTTCGGGTAAATTTTATCTTTTAGATTATAATTTATAAACATTTTTTTCATATAAGCTATTCTAATTTAAATAAATGTTTTAAATTACCATCTTTATTTTTTATAAATTCAACAATTATAAGCAAACTTAAATTGACAAAACCTAAAATTCCATTTAAAAAATTAAGTTTATTAAATGTTTTTATTTTATATTACTCCTAAAATATCTTCTTTTAATAAAAAATCAATTATATTAACTTTTTTATAACCATTTTCTAGATGAACGTACGGATCTCTATCCATAGTTAAAACAATTTTCTTATAACCATCAGCTAGATTTTTAAAAGCGTTTAGTTCTCGCGCTTTTACATTAGGATCATTTATTGTATAACTAACTTGAATATAATAAGTGTCTTTATTATTTTTAGCGATAAAATCAATTTCATTATTATAATTTTTCCCAATATCAACAATATAACCTCTTCTTAAAAGTTCTAAATAAATAATGTTTTCTAATGTATGGGTTATTTCAAGTTGTCTAAAATTAATCTTCGCGTTTCTCATCCCAATATCAGATGCATAATATTTATTTTGAGTTTTTAAATAAGCTTTTCCCTTAACATCGTATCTGTTTACTCTATAAAATAAATAAGCATTAGTCAAAAACTCTAAATAATTACCTACAGTATCACTAGTTATAGTTTTATAACCATTGCTTTTTAGTGTGTTAGCTATTTTATTAGCACTTACATATGAACCGATATTTGAGCATAAAAATTCATACACAGCATTAAAAATATGTGGGTTTCTAATATTATGTCTTTCTACTATATCTTTTATAACTACAGTTTCATTAATCATATTTAGATATTCAATTTTCCCATTACTATCATCTTCATTTATTAAATATGGTAATCCACCATATAAAAGATACTGATTAAAATCATCATAAATATCCCTTTTATAA
>JAAZKC010000131.1 GCA_012800005.1 Acholeplasmataceae bacterium
ATAATATTTTTATATTCTTGATAAGATAAATAATCACTAATAAAGCCTTTTTCATATACCCCTGGTGTATCAATTAAGTAATTTTCTTTATAAGGTATTTTAATGTTTGCTAAGGTTAAACCTGGTTTAGTGGATGTGAGAATATCTACATCTATATTAAGTTTACTGGCAATGCTATTTAAAAGAGTTGATTTACCACTGTTTTGTAAACCAATAAAATAAGTATCACCTAAATTATAATAATCAAGTGTCTCTAAAAATAAGTCAACATATGTGCCTTTTAAAGCACTAATTGGCATTACTTCTAAAATATTATTGCGTTTTATCTTTTTTACCCATAAATCAAAGTTTACTGTTTTAGGAAGTAAGTCAATAAAATTAATTAAAACGATTATTTTAGAGTTAGGATAAAACTTAGTTAGATCATATTTATATAAAGTATTTAAGTGTAAAATAGAAACAAGATAAACAATAGAAGCGCCATTAGGTATTTTAGGAAAATGTGTTTTTAAAACTTCTGTAGTAGATATATTATAGTGTTTTAGTTTAAAACAACTTAAACAAAGCTCATGATTTAAATTACTCACAAATCCTGGCTTTTGCTCATTTTCATTTTGAAGTTTTATCCCGCACCCACTACAATATTTTTCTAATTTCTTCATATTTTTCATAGTAATGTTTTTTTAGTTTCTTTAACACACAACGTTCTCTTAGCCTATTTATTCTAGTAGATAAAATATCAGATTTTCTTTTTATAGGTTTTACTAAAATTGTCATAAAACCCATATTATTAGCACCTGATATATCAGTCATTAATTGATCGCCAACAACTAATACCTCACTAGGTTTATATGGTTTACTTGCCATTTTTAATCCTTTTTTAAAGCCTCTTTTTAATGGTTTTAATGCGAAATAAATCGCATTTAAACCCAAAGGTTCACTAAACTTTAAAACTCTTTTTTTATTATTGTTAGAAATTAAAATTAGTTCAAAACCAATTTCCAATAATTCTTTAACTAACTTATGTGTTTCTTTTGTGGGAATATCTACATCATAAGGGGCAAGAGTATTATCAATATCTAAAAAGATAAAACGAATATTTTTATCATGATAGAGACTTAAAAAATCGATATCTAATACCGATTTATAGACAAAATTGGGAATGTATTTACTAACTCTCATTAAGAAATTTCTAAAACTTCAACGTGAAACATTTTTCCGTTTTCTAAACGAACTTGAACCTTTTCACCAACAGATAAGCCAATTATCGCTTTTCCGACTGGTGATTCAATTGAAATCATATTTAATGTTGGATTCGCTTCAATTGTTCCTACTAGTTTGTAAGTGGCTTCTTTTTTCTTTTCCACAAAGTTAATTTTAACGGTTTTTCCAATATTTACTTTATCATCACTAGATGTAACTTTAATAATTTTGGCATTTTCTAAAATGTTTTCAATTTCTTTAATTCTCGCTTCAGTACGTGCTTGAGCTTCTCTTGCGGCATCATAATCAGCATTTTCTGATAAGTCACCTTGAGCACGTGCCTCTTGAAGTTGTCTTAAAACCTCAGGACGTTTAACATCTTTTAATTCATCTAATTCCAATCTTAGTTTTGAGACTCCTTCTTTAGTTAATTCATAAACTTGTTTATTCATAGTTTTTAACTCACTCCTTTTAATTGTTTATTATTATATAATATTTTTATCATTTTTAGTAGATAAGTTTTTCTTTTAATAGTTTTTCTATCTCTTTATAATTAGGATATAAAGAACTTAAAGCCTTATAAAATGACTTTTGATGATGAGGATACTTCTGATGTGTATACTCATGATATAAGATGTATTTTATGCATTCTTTATCATAAGCCGCAAGATGAATATTTAAAATAATCTCGTGTTTTTTTAAATGATAAGACCCAAACTTAGATTTAAGTTCTTTTAAAATTATTGGGACAACTTTATAACCATTTTTTCTAACATTAAAATTAATTTCTTCTAAGTTTTCTTTTAAATATTTTTTTGTTTCCAATAATAAAATAGTTTTCTTTATATCAATTTCTTTTTTTGCGAAAACATTAATAAAACTACCATCAATACTATATTCAAATCCTAGGCCATCAGCTATCCTAAGTGTCATCAATTTACCCCATAAATACATTTCATTAACACTAATTTCTCTTGTTAGATTATAGTATTTATCGAACCTCTCAAGGATTTTTTCTTTAATGATGTTTAAGTTAGAGTTTTTACCTAATTTTACCTCTAGATAGCCATTTTCCGGTCTAATATATGTATGTTTATTATTAGTTCTAACAATTTTTAGTTTAATTGTTTTATTATCTTTTTTAATCATATAAGTCTAAGTAAATCATACTCTTTTACCGCAAAGGGGATTTTTAAATAAATCATTTGTTGAGGATGTCTTGCGGCCGCGAGAGGATTTTTATCTTCATCTAAAATTTCTTCTACTTTAAATGTTTTAACCTTTTTAGAAGGTGAAAATACTTCTAAAGTATCACCAACACTAAAGTAGTTTCTTTGTTCAACTAAAGTATAATCTCCATACTCCTTAATAATTCCTACAAAAGCTTTATTAGGAACCTCACTTAAATCATAAATTTGTGAGTCTTTATTAGGCATACCTCTTAAAAAACCTTGTGAAGTAACTCTATTTTCAGCCTTCTTAATTTCTTCTTCATAGTAAGTGTAATCTTCTATCTTACCAGTAAGTTTATATTCATCTATTAACATTCTATATGTATTAATAATAGTAGCTAAATAGTGAATACTTTTCATTCTTCCTTCAATCTTTAAAGAATTAACTCCAATATCGATTAGTGAAGTAATTTCTCTTATAGCTTCTAAATCTTTAGAACCCATTTTAAAAGGTGTTTCTTCATTTATCTTAACACCATTATCATATAGATCATAGTTCCACCTACAACTATGTGCACAACCACCTCTATTAGCGTCTCTTAAGGTAAATGTATTAGAAAGGGTACATCTTCCACTATATGAAGCGCACATTCCTCCATGAATAAATACTTCTAATTCAATATCGGTATTATTTTTAATTTCTTTAATTTCAGTTAATGATAACTCTCTACCTAAAACAATTCTATTAGCGCCTAAACTTTTAAAGAAATCGATGGCATAACTATTTACTACTGATTGTTGAGTAGAAATGTGTACTTCCATTTTAGTGTGTTTTTTAGCCATTTTCATAATATATGGGCTTGCGACAATTACCCCATCAACACCCGCTTCTTCTAACTCTTTTAAGTATTTTTCTAAGCCTTCTAAGTTTTCATTATGAGGAATAATATTTAAAGTTACATATAACTTTTTTTTATATGCTAATTTAAGCTTACAAGCTTCTTTAATATCTGCAATAGTAAAATTTGATGCCCTCGCTCTTAGTGAGTATTCAACTCCACCAATATAACAAGCATCCGCACCATAATGATAGGCATATTTTAATTTTTCTAAATCTCCCGCTGGAGCTAATAATTCAACCATATTATCACTTATAAATTGTCTTTTTAAAGAAAAATCCAGTATCCCATTTTTCTTTATATTTATTTTCTAATGCTTCTTTTAAATCCTTACTTGGATTTCTAAATAACTTTAAAATATCAATAATATATTCATCCGTATGAAAGATTCCATCAACAACAAAATAATCTAACTCCTTTAATTCATCTAAATAATCAATATATGATGTTACTTCACTTCTATATATATGGGTGCCAAAAGAATCTTCAACTATTGGATTAAATGAGACCCTTTTTTCTTCTTTAATACGCATTTTATCATGATTGTAATCATGAGTTATATCAAGATATTCAAAATAAGATTTTAAAAGTTGTCTTTTTGAATAAAACATATTTAAATAGCCATGAACTGTCATATATAGTGGTAGTTCTTTTAATTTAATAATTTCTTTTATATCAGTAAGCGTAATTTCTTTGGAAATAAACGCTCCTTTAATCCCATAATCTTTAAGTATATTTATATCATAACTATTTGTAAGGGTTGTTTCAGGATTATAAATAATCTTAAAATTATAATCTTTTAATAAACTATAATAACCAATATCACCAACAATTAAACCAGTAATATAAAAATCTTTAATTAAATCAAATAACGTAAGAAGTCCATCTTTTTGGCTGCCAATAAATGGCTTAAAAGATAAATAAAGTTCTTTTTTTTCACTTTTTATTTTCTTAGATACTTCTTCTAATTCTTCTAATTTTAAATAACTTGTCTCTCTAGTAGAAAAACCTGATAAGCCTATAATAACTCCATCAGCGTACTTTAAAATTTCATCTAATGATTCTAAATTATAAAAGTTAGTAAGTAATTTCATTTTCGTCTCCAAGAAACACTTAAACCATCACCAATATTATAAAACTCTGTTTCAAACTCTTTATTTTCTTTTAAAAATATTTTAAAACTTTCGATCTTTTTAATTAAGCTTCTAGTTCCTCTAGAAACTTTATTAATATCTAAATTATGAAAGTTTAAGTTATCACAAATAATTATTCCCTCACTAGTTAGAAAGTCTTTATATTTAATAAAAAACTTTTCATATTGAGCCTTTGCGGCATCAATAAAAATAAGATCATAATATCTACTTGGTTTATAATCATGAGCATCAACTAACACCGCTTCAATGTTAGTTTTTTGATACTCTTTAATATTTTTTAAAGCCTTTTTATGTAAATCTTCGTTTCGTTCTAACGTTGTGATAAAGGATAAATGTTGGGCTAAAATAATACTTGAATAGCCCACAGCTGTCCCAATTTCAAGCATTGATTTTAAGTTTCTTTTTTTTATTTCATTAATAATTAACTCTATTCCTTCATCGCTTAAAATTGGAATATTATCTTTAAGTGCTTTACTCTTCAGATTCCTCAAGATCTTCTTCATCTAAGTTAAAGTATTCATCTAAAAGGTCATCTAACATATCCCATTCTTCCTCAGTTTCAATATCTTCAAAATAGCCTTCAGTTTCACTTTCTTCAACATAAATAGCGGCACTGATTTCTTCAGTTTCCATATTTTGAAATACCACATATTTCTTTTTAGTTTCTTTATCTTCATGAGTAAATAAAATCTCTGCCGCAAACTCGCCGTCTTCATGAACGATTGTGATAATGTGTTCTTTTTCCATTTTTATATTCTCCTTTTTAACGTCCGTATTATATCACATTTATTTATTTTTATAATCTAAATAGTTTTGTAAAATCAATTGAGCTGCCAGTTTATCTTTATTTTCTTTCCTTTTTTTATCTGATAAACCCGCTTCTTTTAAAGTATAAGTGGCTTGTCTAGTTGTTAGCCTTTCATCCCATAAAATAATTTCCGCTTTTGTAAGTTTTTCTAGCTCTTCTTTAAATTTAATAGAAAGTTCTCCTTTAATACCTATTTCATTATGCATATGTTTAGGTAGGCCTAAAACAACCACATCAATACCTTCATTATTAATATATGAAGAAATATAATTTAAGGCTTCTTTATAATTTTCTCTTGCAAATTTATAAGTAGTTAGGCTAGAAGCGATAATTCCTGAGTCGCTTCTTGCGATCCCTAGGCTTACCTCGCCCAAATCAAGTCCTATATATTTCATAGTTTTTCCGCATATTTAAGGAGATCTTCTAACTTTTCTAAATTATTAGATCCACCTTGGGCAAATTCTAAATTACCCCCACCAAAACCAGAAGTTATTTCATTAAACTTCCCTATATAAATTCTCGCTTTACCATTACTTCTTACTAAATAAGTAATCTTTTCATCTTTAATATTTACTAAAACCACAGTATCTACACTTAATCTTTCATAAATATCTAATAAAAGTGGTCTTAACGCTTTATTATCTAAATTATGAGTTAAAATTACATTTCCTCTCTTATTTTTAATTAACTCATCAACATTAGACATTAATCTTTTTGATTCTTCATCTACGATTTGTTTTTCTAAATCACGATTTTTAAGTCTAATAAGTTCAACTTCTCTTCTTAAGTTAATTATATCTTCATAACTACCAGAAAGTTCAAATTTTGGTAATTCTTTTACATTTATCCCTAAACCTTTAGCTTCATTAGAAAGTTCATGATACTTATTTTCTAATAACGCTAATTCTTCAAAGTTAGTTTTATTTCTTTCTTGGAAGTTTTCTAAATAGTTTTTACCAGAAAAGGCTTCAACTCTATATATTCCAGAACCTATTGAAGAAACCCCACTAATTAAAAATGTTTCTATGTCTTTAGTATTACTAACATGAGTTCCTCCACATAATTCAATAGAATAATCACTAATAAAGACAACCCTAACTTCATTACCATATTTTTCACCAAATAGCGCAGTGGCATTTCTCTTTAAGGCTTCATCATAACTCATTAGTTCTATTTTTACAGGAATAGAGGCTTTAATATGCGTTTTAACAATTGTTTCAATTTTTAAAATTTCTTCATCAGTTAAAGCTTCATAATGGTTAAAATCAAATCTTAAGAAATCTTCTTTTACAAGTGAGCCTTGTTGATTAACATGGCTACCTAAAACTTCTTTTAACGCTTTATGTAAAAGATGTGTTGCCGTATGGTGTTTCATAATATCTTCTCTATTAGTTTTACTAACTTCTAATATAACTTTATCGCCAACTTTAAAAGTACCTTCAACTACATGTAGATGTTGGCCATTTGGAAGTTTAACTACATCTTTAACAAACGCACCATTAATAAAGCCTTTATCAGATACTTGTCCCCCCATATTGGCGTAAAATGGCGTTTCTTTTACAACTATTCCACTATCAAAAACGCCAATAACTTCTGAGGTTAATGATAATTTATCATATCTAAATACTGACTCTTTTTTAAAGTCTAGGTAAGCTTTTTCTTGGCTTTGCATGGAGTCTTTAATATCACGAGATTCTCTACTTCTTTTTCTTTGAAGTTCTAATAACTCATAAAAGCCTTTTTTATCAATTTCTATATTTGCTTCACTAGCGTATTCTTCTTGAAGTTCAATTGGAAATCCGTAAGTATCAAATAACATAAATGAATCACTACTAGAAATTAAGCCTTTTTCAGCTATTAGTTTTTTAATTAGTTGTTCACCTGTATGAAGTGTTTCTAAAAACTTGTGTTCTTCAGATAAAATAATCTTTTCTATAAAATGAGTATTTTTAATAATCTCAGGATAATATTCACCCATTATCATGTTAACCTCAGGAATTAACTTAGTTAAAAACGCTCCTTCAATTTGTAGGTTTCTTCCATGTTTTAAAGCCCTTCTAAGAAGTCTTCTTAAAACATAACCTCTTCCTTCATTAGATAAAATCACCCCATCACCAATAGCCATTACTAATGTTTTAACATGGTCAGCAATTACTTTAAATGAAGTTTGGCCTTCATATTTAACTTGGCTAATTTCTTCTATTTTATTAATAATAGGTAAGAAAAGGTCTGTTTCAAAGTTTGTCTTAGTATTTTGAAACACACTCGCAAATCTTTCAAGACCCGCCCCAGTATCAATATTTTTACTAGGAAGTTCTTTATAGTTTTCTCTACTTACCCCCTCTTTAGCATTATACTCCGAAAAAACAATATTCCACAGTTCAATAAAACGATCATTTTCAATATCGTTAATTAAAAGTTCTACACCTCTTTTATCAAACGCTTCACCTCTATCAAAGTGTAGTTCTGTACAAGGACCACTTGGCCCTTCTCCTATTTCCCAAAACGCATCTTCGCTAGGAATTAAATGATCTTCATTTATTCCTAAACTTAACCAAGTATTTTTCGCAACAATATCACTTGGATAATAAGTAATATAGACTCTTTCTTTAGGAAAGTTAAAGTAATCTTTAGAAAACATTAACTCATATCCATACTTAATCGCTTCTTCTTTAAAGTAATCACCAATTGAAAAGTTTCCAAGCATTTCAAAAAATGTGTGGTGTCTTGCGGTATAGCCCACATTTTCAATATCGTTAGTGCGAATACATTTTTGGATGTTTACCATTCTTTTTGATGGTGGTACCATACTTCCATCAAAATACTTCTTAAGTGGGGCAACGCCCGCATTAATCCATAATAGTGTTTTATCATCTTTAGGGATTAATGGCGCACTTTCTACTACTTTATGATTAAGTTTTTTAAAAAAGCTAAGCCAAATTTCTCTAATTTCTTTACTTGTTAAATACTGCATAATATCTCCTCGCTTCAAAATAAAAGTCCTTAAGAAAAAACATTTCTAAGGACGAATGACCGCGTTACCACCTTAGTTCCACATCTAAAATGTGACACCTCATTTTCATTTGTGCTCCTAAGTAGCTTCACACATAATAAGTCTTATATCATTTCCACCAACAGATACTCTCTATAAATAACTTTTTCTTATGGTTACTTATCTTATTCAACGCACACTTTATTTTATCACAACAACTATTTATTTTAAATAGTTTTATTTTTTAATTAGTTACTTCTACTTTTTCTTTTTTGATAAATCTTTTCTCTCCGTTAACTCTTAATACTTTTTCAAATGTAAACATCGCTCCTAAACTAGCCCATAAGGCGACTAAGAAATATCTTACCGCATCAAAGATATTTTCAAGTGTTTCATTATTTCCATGAATAAGTTTAAATAGTGGTTTAATTCCTTCTTTTAAGCCAATCGCGATTAAAAGACCAAATAATACTTTTAAAATTTGAATCCACCAAACTTCTTTGGTGTCATATTTAACATATCTTTTTTCTAAGAAATATCCTAAAGTTAGGCCAATATAGGCGCCGCCTGCGACAAATAGTTGATTATTAGGAAAGAAAATCATTAAAAGAATAAATAAAGGAATTAAATAAAAAGCTCTAATATCTTCTTTGTCAGGATTACCAACACTTAATAAGTATAATCCTAGTAAACCTAAGAAAATTCCTAAGATTAACCCAACAATTACATCTTCTAGATAATGTTGGCCTAAATACATTCTTGAAAAAGGTACTAAAATCATTAAAGCGATTGAGACATATCTTATCCATTTAACTTCCTTATACTCATAAATCATCATCGAACCTAAAGCTCCAATTCCTTGAGAGTGTCCTGATGGCATTGATGAGCCACCAGTTCTTTGTAAGATGGCTTCTGCGCCTTCTTCATAAGGTCTTGGCTTTTTGGTAAAGTGCTTAATAACGCCATTTATAAGCGCGCTAAATAAAAATGAAATCATTAGTTTAAAGGCGAACTTTTTATCAAAAACCCAATATAATATAGCCCCAACCACAATAAAAAATATTGTATCTCCAGCTTCAGTAATAATTCTAAAAAACCAATCTAAAAATGGATTTGAAAACTTTTGAATAAACTCAATAACTTGCATTATTTTTTCTCCTTTAATTTAGCTTCATATTCTTCTCGCATAATTTTTACATTAGCTCTTATATATAAAGGTATGTTAACTATTTTAAATTTGTCACCAATTTTACCAGTTATATATTTCTTATGTTCAATTTTAAGAATGCCTAATTTCACACATTCTTTAATCATTTCACTCATTACATAATAACCATAATTCATTCTTTCTATGAATAATGATTTTTTAAAATCTATTACTCCTATTAATTGATTAACAAGTCCTCTAGGAAAAACATTTGTAGAAGTAATATTAACGATTGTAACATTTTTATCTTTATATTTACGGTAATCATAATTAAAATCAAGTGAACACGCAAAAATTAAGTTACAACCTTTTTCAATTAAAACATCAATAGGATTATTATCAGCTAAACCACCATCAATAAAATATGAATCATCAACTTCATTTGCCCCAAAGATAACGGGAATACTACTACTTGAAATAGCGTCTTTTAAAGGATTTTTAGAAGTGTTGGCGTGTTTAACAACTTTTTCCCAACGCCAAGGAACCATACTAGTTATTCTAGGGTTTTTTACCTTAAGGGTAGTAATATAAAGATCAGTTTTAGTCTTTTTAAAGATTTCTTTATCTACATATCTTTCTTCCATTTCATATAAGACATCAATACTAAAAAGTCCTTTTTTATCTTTTCCTTTTTGACGTTTTGAAAATCCAATTGGATTATGATCCACTCCATACATCCACGCATCTAAAACAGTTTTATAACTATTTGTAGAAAGATAAAAATATCCATTTAAAGCCCCAATAGAAACACCACTAATGGCTGTAAACATTTCTTTTAATCCATATTCATCTAAAGCTTTAAAAATGCCTATTTGATAAGAGCCCCTAGCGCCTCCACCACCTAACATTAATCCTACTTTCATATTTCTCTTAGCCTTCTTTCAATCGCCTTTTTTCTTAAATCTTCTCTTTTATCGTAAAGTTTTTTACCTTTCGCAACACCTACTTCTACTTTAACTAAAGCTTGTTTAAAGTAAAGTTTTAAAGGAATTAAAGTATAACCATCACGTTCTTTTCTATTTTGAAGTCTAAGTATTTCTCTTTTATGCATTAAAAGTTTACGATCACGTTTTTCATCATGATTAAAAATTGATGATTCTTTATATTTAGAAATATGCATTCCAATAATAAAGATTTCACCATTTTTAATGTCAATATATGCCTCATTAATATTTACTTTACCTTGACGAATTGATTTAATTTCCGAGCCTTCTAGCTTAATTCCTGCTTCATAGGTATCTTCTATGAAGTATTCATGTCTAGCCTTTTTATTTTGTGTAATTATTTTCATAGTTAAATTATAACATACATCCTTAACTTTATTTTAATAGTTCAAAGGTGATTTGACGTTTTTTAACATCTACATAAGTAAGTTCTACCTTAACAGGTGAGCCTATTTTTAAAGTTCTTTTATTTAACTTAATAGTCATTTTATATTCATCAAAACGAACATGACCTTTCATATCATTAAAAATAACCATTCCTTCAATGCCTTCATCTAAAGTTCTTATAAAGAAGCCCTTTTTAATAATTCCACTAACTACTCCTTTATAAATATTACCTATCTTAGTAGACATATATTCCGCAATCTTTAACTTATCAACTTCTCTTGATAAATCTTCTGAGATTCTTTCTTGTCTACTTGTATGAAGACAAACCTCCTTACCAATACTTTCAAAATGGTCTATTTGTTCATTTAAGTTTTTTGGATGAATTAAAAACGCCTTAATCATCCGATGCAAAAAAAGGTCAGGATATCTTCTAATAGGCGCGGTGAAATGGGAATAAAATGTGCTAGCTAAACCAAAATGGCCTAAGTTTTGCATATCATATCTAGCTTTAGTCATGCTTCTTAAAACTAAATCATGAATGTATCCTTCTAATTCATGACCCTTAATCGTATCAAAAAAACTTTGAAGCGATTTAGGGCTAAAATGCCTAGGTCTTTTTACATTTAATTCTATTTTATTTAATTCATCACTTAAATTCTTTAACTTTTCTAAAGTTGGTCTTTCATGAACACGATAAATAGTAGGTAAGTCTAATCTTGTTAAGTGTTCACTAATAGTTTCATTAGCTAAAATCATAAAAGATTCAATAATTTTTTCTCCCTTACCTTGCGTCTTAACATAAACCTTAGTAATATTATATTCTTCATCAGTTTCGTAAGTATATTCAATACTCTTAAACTCTAATTCGCCTCTTTTATGGCGTTTTTCTTCTAAAAGAGTAGATAACTCAGACATTTTAAGAAGCATTTCTTTTTCTTCTTCAGTTAAAGAAGATTTATTTCCATCTAAAAATTGATTAACCTCATCATATGATAATCTTTTACTAACATTTATAACCGTTTCTTTAACATCATGAGATAAAACATTTCCACTTTCATCTAAGGTAATATATAAACTTACTGCGTATTTATCTTCATTAGCATTTAGGCTACATAAATCATTAGATAACCTTCTTGGAAGCATTGGAATAACTCTATCCGCTAAATAAGCTGATGTTCCTCTTAAATAGGCTTCTTTATCAATTAGCGAACCTTCTTTAACATAATGACTCACATCCGCAATATGAATAGATAAATAATACTTATTATCTTTATAAGTTAAACCAACCGCATCATCTAAATCTTTCGCATCAACTCCATCAATAGTAACTAAATAATTATTATCAATAAAGCGATTTTCTTTACTGATGCTTCTTGATAAACTATCCGCTTCTTTTAATGTTTCTTCATTAAATTTATAAGGAAAACCTTTCTCATAAACAATCTTTAAAACTTCCATTCCCGGATCAGTTTCAAAACCTAAAATACTCTCTACTTCTCCAACTAAAAAACGTTCATGATACTCAGTAATTTTTACATAAACTACTTCCCCACCAACAAAATCCCCTTCTCTTAATTCAACAGGAAGGTTTATTTCTTTAGTTGGGACTAAATAAAAGTCTTTTCCTCTTTTTTTAACTACACAAACTAAAGTTTCCGTAGCACGCTTTAATATTTCAATAACACTAGCTTCAGATCTGCTTTTTTTAACTAAAACAATGTCTCTGTCCATCGCTCCATTAATTGAGTAACCCGGAATAAAAATATCATCACCATCTTGAAGTAAAAAAGCGAAATTTTCCTTAACATCTACTTCACCAACATAATAACCTTTTGCTAAAACATATTTATCATTATCTTTTTTAATTACTTGTTTACTCATTAAAATATCTAACTCTCTATTAATTTTTTCAAATGATAAATTAGTTTCATCTAAAAGAGATTTAATTGTGTGAGTTTCATTATTTTTAAAATTAATTAACATCTAAATCATTCCTAACTTTAATAAATTATAGCACTTTTTAAAGGCTTAATAAAGCGATTTTATATTTTTTATAATAAAAAGAGTGGCTAAGTGCCACTCCTAATTATTTAAGATTATAAAAACTCTTCTTTCCTAAATAAACCGCTCCTTCACCTAACTCATCTTCAATACGAATTAATTGGTTATATTTAGCGATTCTGTCAGTTCTTGAAGCACTACCAGTCTTAATTTGACCAGCGTTTGTCGCCACAACAATATCAGCAATTGTAGTATCTTCTGTTTCACCACTTCTATGTGATACAACTGCAGTATAACCAGCGCGTTTAGCCATTTCAATAGCGTCAAATGTTTCAGTTAAAGTACCAATTTGGTTAACTTTAATTAAAATTGAGTTAGCAACACCCACATCAATACCTCTTCTTAAGAATGAAGTGTTAGTAACGAATAAATCGTCTCCAACTAATTGAATTTTACTACCTAAAACTTTAGTTAAATAGCTCCAACCTTCCCAGTCATTTTCATCAAGACCATCTTCAATTGAAATAATTGGATATTTCTTAACTAATTCAACATAGAAATCTGATAATTCTTGAGCTGTGAAAGCTTTATTGTTTTCGCCTGCTAAAACATATTTTTTAGTTTCTTTATTGTAAAATTCACTTGCGGCAACGTCCATTGCTAAATAGATATCTTCACCTGGTTTATAACCAGCCTTTTTAATAGCTTCCATAATTACTTGTAAAGCTTCTTCGTTTGATCCTAAATTAGGAGCGAATCCACCTTCATCACCAACTGCGGTATTTAAACCTCTCTTCTTTAAAACAGCCTTTAAAGCGTGGAATACTTCAGCACCCCAGCGGATTGCTTCAGTAAATGTTGGAGCTCCAACAGGAAGAATCATAAACTCTTGGAAATCAACGTTATTATCAGCATGTGAACCACCGTTTAAAATGTTCATCATTGGTACTGGTAATTGTTTAGCGTTAACTCCACCTAAATAATTATATAAGCTTACGCCTAAATAATCAGCAGCCGCTCTCGCAACAGCCATAGAAACACCTAATGTTGCGTTAGCACCTAATTTAGATTTATTTTTTGTTCCATCAAGTTTAATTAATAATTGGTCAATTTCAACTTGTGATAACACATTATAACCAATAACTTCATCTGCAATAATGTCATTAACATTACTAACAGCTTTTAGAACACCTTTTCCTAAATAACGACTTTTATCTCCGTCTCTTAATTCAACAGCTTCATGTTCACCAGTAGATGCTCCACTTGGAACTAAAGCACGACCGAATGCACCAGAATCAGTATAAACTTCTACTTCAATAGTAGGGTTTCCTCTTGAATCTAATACTTCTCTTGCGTATACATCTGTAATAAATGGCATAGTATCATCTCCTTATAAATTTAATGTTATTTTATTACCAGTGTTATTATACAAGATAATAACCCCTTATTCAAATATAAATTATTAGTAAAGCACTTACATTTTAAAATATGTTAATTTTAAGATTTAATACCAACTTACCGTTTTTAATATAATTTCCGTTAAATACGTTTTGTTTTATCACGGTATTTATCTTTACTATGATAATAATAATAATAATAATATTCAATTACTAGCTTTAAAAATTTCTCACCTAATCTTTTCTAATTTTATCATTTTTTTAATTTCTGTTTTACTATATGTTTCATTTAAAGGAACTACAACTAATTTATCTTCACCAAATGAAACATTTTCCAAAACAGTGGCCACTTTGCCGTTGTATTTTTCTAATTCTTCATTAAGCCCTAAAACATAAACATCTTGAATTTCGCCATACATGTTTTTTATATAACCATATTTAAAAGGATATTCTTGACTTCCTTTTTTAAAATGAACCGTTACTTCTTTTCCAACTAAATTTTCAAGTTCTTTCCTTTTTCTATTTTTTTTAATAAGATTATAAACCTTTTTATTAATATCTTCCTTAATATAATTTATATTTTCCATCATCTTTTCACAAGCTTTTTTAACATCATACGTGTGATAAATGTTATAGTATTTGACAATTTCTTTAGCATTAAATAAATTAAAAACTTGCTTACTAGAAAGATTATATATTATTGAAAGAGCGCGGTAAATGTATCCAATCCAAAACATTTCGTTTTTACTGTATTTTGTTTTTCCATAAGACGATACTCCGTATTCTTCTTCAATTTCTTTAAAAACATCATCAATATCGAAAGCAATAGTTAAAAAACTAAAATCATCAAACTTTTTAGTTAAATTAGAAAACATAAATCTTCTTATGAAAATCAAAGAACTAGTCTCTACTTTTTCTAAAGATTCTTCAAATATTTTTCCCTGCATTTGGCAGATTTTTATTTCATTAAAATCAAGATTTTTCATTTTAATAATTCGTCAATATATAGACCTTTCCCCCTATATTTCATTCTAGATACTTTAACTTTATCTTCATTCATTTTATTATCTTTTAACCTTTTATTTATATATGTGTTCTTTTCTTTATTTGATAAATAAAATTCTTTTTCTAAACGAAGTTTTTCTAAACAATTAGCTGTCCTTACAACATATTGATCACCTAAATTAGTTGCGGCCAATGCATGTTTACATTGCTCATCGGTTATTACACCGCCTGTAAACTCCGAAATCAAGTCAAACATTCTATTATCAGCAATTGGCGCAATAATAATGTCTGAATTTTCCACTTTATCAACAATATTTTTGATAATTTCGCTGTTTTTATATTTACTAATCCACCCTCTATAATAAGAGATTGCCAACATCCATTCTGTTGTCACATTAAATTTCGCAATCTTTAAATTATCTATTTCAAGAGAAAATGCATAAACTCTACCTAAAGTAGTATTTGATATATATGTTGAGGCTTGAATAAAATTTTCCCCTAAATAAAAACCCCTACCAAAATCGTTATGCTCCTTTGAAAAACGTAAATCTAAAGGAAAAACAATTTCTCGTTTTGAACCATGAAAAAGTAGTATTCTTTTCTTTTTTTTCGCTTCTTCCTTTATTATTTGTTCATATATTTCATTTAAGTAAATTTCGTTTTCATATGCAAAATTATATATTGCCTCAATATTTCCTTTTCCAATTTTAGCTTTCCCATTTTCCCAACGATTAACCGTCTCAAAAGAAACACCAATTTTATCAGCAAAATCTTTTTGGCTCAATTCTAATATTTCTCTAATAATTTTTATATCAGCAATAACATCCATCTTAAAAACACCCCAATTTTACAATGTTATTATATCAAATTGTATTTCTTTTGTAAACACTTATGATTGACTTTTGTCATATATAAGTTTATAAATAAAAACCTATGATATTTAATATAAGTCACATTATCAGGTATTTTTATATTAATATTTGTAATAATTATGTTAATTTTAATGTACTACACCAAAAAAACACCCCCATCTATGAAAAATGGGGGTGAAAAACTTTAAAAAGTCTTTTTTTAGGAGAAGTAAGAATGAGAAAATTAAGTTTTTTTATCTAATAATATTGCGGAAAAATGACTGTTAGCTTCAATAACACAAATTTCTTCATTTATTTTAATATTCATTATTGGTTTTAATTGAAAATCAAAGGCTCTTTTAAGTTTATATTCAGTGGGAAATTTAAGTTTAATAGTATTATTTTTTGCATTTCCAATAAGAACTAAAATTAAATCCTTATTTTCGTGGATACAAACATTAACACCTTCGCTATCAAGCAAATATTTATTGTCAACAAAAGTTGTTTTTTTAATGTATTGTTGAATTTCTTTTCTAAATAAAAGTGCTTGATGGAGATAATCTACCATAACTTTTTCGCACTCTAGTCTTTTTATAGTTGGAGCATACCAAAGAATAGAACCTAATAAAATCGCTCTTTCAAGATGTTTATGAAATTTTAAAGTTTCTTCTTCTGTAGCATATTTTTTATCCTTCAATCTTGGATTAACCATATTTATTTGAATGAATTCTGGAAATATATATTTAATTAAGTTAAAGAATTCATCATAATCAGGTCCATTCCATGTCAAATTAGCGAATGTATAACTACAATATATATCCCCTATATTTTCTGTGAGAATAAAACTATTAGGATTTATTTTTTTTATTCTTTTTAAAGTTTCTTTTAAAACTTCAAGGTATCCTTGATTAAACTCACCTATTCGCTTATGGGAATGTTTTTCTTGATAACAAGCAAATGGTTCTGCAGAAGCTAATTGATCAAGATAAACCCCTACTGCACCATAACCTTTTACTAAAAATTCTGCGGTATCAATTAAACGGTTTTTCCATTCATTATCGCTAGGACAAGAAATAGTAAAACTCTTTTTCCCATACGTTTCAATATAGTTAGTTCCATCTGGCTTTTTAATAGCCATCCGTTCGCCAACACTACTAGCATAATCACTTTCAATATCAAAAATTCTGGCATTAATATAAAGTGTTGGAATTCCTCCATTATCCTTACAAAATTGTAAGCCTCTAACAAAATCCATCGCACTTCCCAAATCCATATCAGGGTAGTATTCAGGATAATCTGTATCAAATCCACCACGATTCCAACTCGCTAAAAACATATGTTTTAATCCTAATTCTTTCCCTGTAAGGAACATCTTAGGAATGTCTTTAAATTTATTTTGGATAATATTTCCTTGCCTTTTAAAGTTATAACATTGATTTAGGCCCCATTCATCATCTAAATATTTTGGATAATTGTGAAATTTAAGATGAGGTAGTAAATATGGTCTATATATTTCTTTGGCATAGTGCCAATCTTTATTATTAATAGATATAACATATTCTTTACTGCAATATGTTTCATCTTTTTCTATATTGTAATGTTTTATAAATGACAAGCCCATAAACCTTTTTAATGCTCCAACTTCCGCTACTATACTAGTTACGGGAAATCTTTTATCATGGCTTCCAATGTAAAACCCGTTATTTTCATCGTAAAGATACATAAATGACATTGATGCAAGACCACAATAATTAATACTTCTTTTATATGTGTTATGCGAAGTTAAATATGTGTTTGCCCTAAAAAAACTTTGATAATCTTTTTTTCTATATCTATCCATTGGATTAACTGTTTTTTCTCCAGCATGATGTGGATAAATAAAAACGTTCTTTTGATAATCATCTCCTAAAGATAAACCATAGATATTTGGTCCAATTATCTCATTAATAACAAAATCATCTTTATTAGTTATTGTAATTTCAAAAACTGCTTTATCTAAATCCCTTGTTTCAAAAGAAATAACTCCTAAAATATCATAATCACCAAATGTTACATTTAATTTATTGTTTTCGATACTTTTTAATTTAGGATTTATTCTTTCCCATTTCCCTTTAATTTCACCTTCTAAAACAAAAATTGGTATTTCATATTTCTCTTTTAAATATTCATCAGAAGTTAATTTGTTATAAATACTAACAACAGCTAATGAAGATATATCAATTTTTATTTCATAATTTTTCGTGCCAAAAGATTTAGAAACCATATTTTTCATAGTTCGCTCTTGCCTCATTATTTTTTTCTGTTGCTTTTTCCATATGATTGCTAATATAAATACTAGGGTTCAACCCTTTTTTTACTAGTTTTTCAACAACAGCACTTTGGAGTGCCCATAAAATATATGATGCGGAAATCCCGCTAGCAGGGCAAATTCCTTGTTTAATTTCATCAACATATACTAATGTATCGCCAAAATTACTACAATTATCTAAAACAATATCTACTGCTTCAAATAACCTTAACTTAGAAGGGTGTTTAGATGTTAGTTTTTTAGAATATTCAACTGTTGTAATCGCAATTGTTTTAATACCTCTTTTTCTTGCTTTTAAAGCTAAATCAATCGGAAAATAATTATAACCAGAAACTGTCCCAATCATTAAAACATCACCTTTGGTTATGTTAGCTTGACCTAGAACAAAATCTGCAAATCCTTCTACCATATCATAAGTCATTTTAAGTTTTGAACCTAAATTACGATATCTTGTGGGATTAGAAACATCACAGTTAATTCTTATTGGTCTTAAAGCCATCATCCCACCTGTTCTACCGACACCTTCAAACATTAGCATATGTCCGGTATCATAAATATGCCACATTCCATCATTTGTAATAGAATCAACGATTACATCTGCTGCTTTTAAAATATTTTCTTGTTGAGTTTTTTCAACTTTTTCTAAAACCAACTTCATTTCTTTAAAATATTTTTCCATGTACATATTTTTCTCACCCTTTATCTTTTATTATTTTTCTAATAGCTCCATCAATCAAATCATTTTCAGATTCAAGATAAAAAAGCTTATTTTTTGTTTTTCTTTTTACTGTATTTTTAAATTTTTCAACAATTACCTTAGAATTTGATAACCCACCCACTAAAACTATAGGTAGTTTTTTATTTCCACTAATTTCATGTGCTCTAAAAGCTAAATTAACTAATTCCTCTACCGTTTTATCAACAATTAAACTTGCATCTTTATTACCTTTTATTGTTAAGTTGCAAATTAATGGACTTAAACTCGCTATTTTTTCACGGAAATTTTCTTTTTTCAGTAAACTTCGAATTTGAGATAAATCAGTAATTTTGAAATGTTCTTTAATTTTTTCTTGTAATTCAGTAGATAATCCCAAATCATAATCTTTTGTTGCTTGTTGTAATGCTAAAACTCCTAAATGGTAACCACTTCCCAAATCATCAAAATATGGTCCCCAACCACCTATTGTGTGGGTTTTATCACCAAGAAATAATACCGCAAAACTCCCTGTTCCTGCTAAAACGGCAACTCCATCTTCTTCATTTAACGCTGAATAGCGAATTGTTTCAATTTCATTTTTAATTTCACAATTTATCCTGCTAATATTAATAAATTCTTCTAAACATTCGCGAAATCCTGGAATATATAAATATCCAAAATCTATTTTTTCTTTTTCAATTTTGGCTTTTAATAATGCCATTTCTAATGATGTAAGTGCATTACTTAAAGCTTCTTTTTTTGTTAAAAATAAAGCATTACTAGGACCTGAAAAACCACTGCCTAAAATCTTGCCCTCTTGGGTTACAATCACTGCAGTGGTTTTTGTCCCACCACCATCAATTATTAAAAAATACTTCATACTAAAATAAACTCCTAATCCTACTTTTATATTTTTTTAGAATTGTTTCATTGTGTTCATCCCCACCATTAGTATTAGCACTTAAATAAATATCAGGTTTAATTCCGTCTCTTTCAAAGTTAGCAACTATTTCAATTGCTAATCGTTGTGCAATATATGCTCCAATAATTGTAGATGAGGCTCCAATTTTCGAACCGCTATTTGTTTTTATAACACCGTCTCCGTTAGGAATATGATTGTCAATTATAACATCTCCATACTCATATAAATTTTTCTTTGATTCATGTCTGCTTTCTAGTTTTTCAGAAATTTTCTTGCTAGTAATCACAACAATTGGACATTTTTTTTCTTTTGCGCAAATCGCCATTTCGATTGGAACAACATTAATGCCACTATTTGAAACAATTAAAAATGGTTCTCCCTCTTTAATATCTATGCTGTCAAATAATATTTTTGATAATCCCGCTAATCTTTCAAACTTTGTACTTCTAAATGCGCCTTCATGTTGCATTAAAATTGGTTCTAAAATCGGATTTACTTGGACTAGACCACCAGCTCTATAAAACATTTCTTCTGCAATCATGTGCGAATGCCCCGTACAAAAAATATGTAAAAGACCACCTTTTTTCATAGATTGATAAATTATATCAGCAGCATTTTTAATGTTGATGTCTTCATCTTTATCCACTTTTTTTATCAAATCTATTATTTTGTTTTTAAATGTTTCTTTATACATAACATCAACCTCAAGTTGATATATCAAGCGCAAACAAATGCGCTTGATATACCCATATTAATTGTTTCTTTAGTATATTATACCCCACCTTGTAAGTAATATGTTAGAAGGTTATTAATAGCAATTATTTCTTCTTTAACTTGTTGATCAGTCAGTCCTGGTTTATCAAATATTCTATCAGCCATCATTACTTTGAAGTTTGTATCCCAGTTAGGTCCAAATGTATCTGTACTATATGGTTTAGTATTTTCATATCCTAAAGCATCAACAAAATATTTACGGAATTCTTTTCCTGTTTCGTTCTTCCAAGCATCAATGTTTGCTTTTGGTGTAGCTGGTAATCCCATACCTGCTTCAACAGCAATTGCTTGTCCTTCTGCGCCAGAAAAATATTCAATAACTTTCCAAGCCCATGCTGGTTTAGTAGAAACAGATGGAACTGTCCAACAGTTTGTAAATGTATGTGATTGATGACCATTAACCCCTTTAGGTAATGGTAATACTGTATAGTGTCCACCCTTATTTTCAATATTATTTACTTCTGATAATCCACCAAATACCATTGCGGCACGGTCTTGAACAAATGCGTCTGCTTGAGAACCATATTCAAGTGTTTGAGCATTTGATAGTGAACCTCCACTTTGGATTAATCTATATAATGCGGTTAATCCTGTAATTGCTTCATCTGAATTGATTGTGGAAACATTATTTTCTGCATCGTAATAACTACCACCATATAAATAAACCCAAGGGCTTAATAAATCAGTATAGTTATTAAATGCATATCCAGCAACACCTTTTGCCGCAAACTGATTACATATGTTTATAAATTCTTCCATAGTCCAATCTTCGTTTGGTAGCGCAATTCCATGTTCTGTAAACATATCAGTGTTTAAAATTGTTGCCCAAGTAGTAACGTCTCTAGCTAAAGCATAAAGCTTGCCTTCAAAGTATAAGCCTTCTTTAACTGATGGATATAGGTCATCTAAATATTTTTCTTCAGCATAATCATCTAATGCCATAATTGCATCATTTTGTGCAAAAAGCGGCAATTTGTCAAATGCTAACATCATAACATCGATTGCTTCTCCTCCACCACCAGCTAATTTAGCACCTGCTAATTTGGTTAACATTGTTTTGTAATAAGAAGAGATTTTAACAAATTCTAATTTGACATTATAATCACTATATTTTTCTTCAAATCCTTCTTTTAAACTAACAATACCTTGATGAGCAGGGTCCCACCATGAGTAAACTCTAATGGTAACATCTTTTTCTAATTTATGCGATACTTTGTTTTTTTCACATGCTCCTAATGTTAAAGCAAAAGTTAAAAACAGTACCATAACTAAAAATATTTTCGAAACTCTTTTCATTTTTTTTCTCCCTCCTTGATTTTAGTTTCAAAATTTTATACTCCAGTAAATCCTGAACCAATTTGTGAATTGGTGAAATATTTTTGAAAGAATATATATATTAATACTATCGGTAATATTGAAATAACAGCGCCAGCCATCATTATTGCTTGGTTAGTTTCAAATTCAGATAATATTTTTAATCCTAATGTCCATGTCCACAATTTTTCTTTTTGCAAAATAATTGACGGCCATAAAAAAGCATTCCACGTTTCTCTAAAAGAAAGAATAATCACTGTCGCAATTACAGGTTTACTGTTAGGTAAGACAATTCTAAAATAAACACCAGCCCAACTACATCCATCCATAATTGCTGCATTTTCTAAATCTTTAGGTATACTTAAAAAATATTGTCTAAATAAAAATAATGCTGCTGCACTTCCTGATAGTGCTGATCTTAATATTATTGCCGAATGAGTATTTAAAAGTCCTAGTTTTACCATAATTGCGAAATTAGGAATCAATGTAACATGACTTGGAATCATCATTGTTGATATTAATAAAATGAAAATAATATTTTTCCCACGAAAATCTAATCTAGCAATCGCATAAGCTCCCATTGATGATAAAAACATACTAATAAACGGGATAACTATTGCCAAATAAAGACCGTTAAAAACCATTCTTGGCACATCATAA
>JAAZKC010000132.1 GCA_012800005.1 Acholeplasmataceae bacterium
AAAATCAAGAATGATTTCCTGCATAATATATCCTCCCTAAAAAGCGCCTCATTATGTAATAATTATATCATTGGAAGCGCTTTTTTCCAAATATCGAGACATAAAAGTAAAAAAATGCCCTAAATTAAGGGCATTTTATCTTATTTTAGCGCATCTTTTCTTGATAAATCAATTCTTCCTTTTTCGTCAATCTTAATAACTTTAACTAAAATTACATCACCGATTGAGACAACTGATTCTACAGTTTCAACGCGACTTTTATCTAATTTAGAAATATGAACTAAACCTTCAGTACCTGGCCATAATTCAACAAAAGCACCGAACTTTTCAATTCTAATAACTTTACCTTCATAAATTTGGTTAAGCTCAACTTCTTTTACTAATAACTCAATAGTATTAACCGCTTTATCAATCCATTCTCTTTCAGAGTGCATCACAAAGACTCTACCATCTTGTTCAATATCAATCTTAACATTATTACAATCTTCAATAATTTGAGTAATTGTCTTACCACCTGAACCAATTACATCTTTAATCTTTTCAGGGTTAATTCTAAACATTACAACCTTAGGTGCGTAAGGAGAAACTTCGCTTCTAGGTTCTAAAATAGTTGAAGCCATATGAGCTAATATATTAAGTCTACCTTTTTTCGCTTCCATTAACGCATCATATAAGATTTCTCTTGTGATACCTTCAATCTTAATGTCCATTTGTAGGGCTGTAATACCATCTTTAGTTCCCGCAACTTTAAAGTCCATATCACCAAAGAAGTCTTCTAAACCTTGAATATCAGTTAAAATTGAATAATTCTTACCATCTTTAATTAACCCCATCGCAATTCCCGCAACAGGAGCTTTAATTGGTACCCCCGCAGCCATCAAACTTAATGTACCTGAACAAACACTAGCCATTGAACTAGAACCATTTGATTCTAAAATTTCACTAACAACTCTAATGGAATAAGGGAATGTTTCTTCATCAGGAATAACTTGTAGTAAAGCTCTTTCTGCTAAAGCACCATGACCTATTTCACGTCTTGATGGTGAACCATATCTACCAGTATCACCAACACTAAATTGAGGGAAATTATAATGGAACATAAAGCGTTTTGTATCTTCATTTGGATCAAGACCATCAATAATTTGGTTTTCACCTAAACTACCTAATGTAGTAACACCTAAACTTTGAGTTTGACCACGTGTGAATAAAGCACTACCATGAGCACGTGCTAATAAGTCAACACGACTATTTAAAGGTCTAATTTCATCTAAGCGTCTGCCATCAGGTCTTATCTTTTCTTCAGTAATTAATCTTCTAACTTCGGCTTGTTCTAAGGAATCTAGAGCATTTTTAACATTTTTAATTAAAAGTGCTTTTGTTTCAAAATCATAGACTTTATTTCCTTCAATTTCATTAAAGAAATGAGTTTCTTCAAAATGTTCAACCACACGTTCTTTAACCGCATCAACTTTAGCTTGTCTTTCTAATTTTTCCTTTGTCGCAATCGCTTTAATTAAGTCACTACCAACTTCTTTTTTAACAAGTTCTAAAATATCCGGATCAATTAAATTTAAAGTAACTTCTTTTTTACTTACTCCAACTGCCGCTCTAATTTCATCTTGGAAATCACAAAGGTCTTTAATTGCCTCATGAGCAAACATTAATGCTTCTAACATAACATCTTCACTAACTTCTTTAGCGCCAGCTTCAACCATGTTAATCGCTTCTTTAGTTCCCGCAACATTAAGTTCTAAATCACTTTTAGATAACTCATCTACAGTAGGATTTAAAATAAACTTTTCATCTACTCTTCCTACTAAAACACCACTAACAGGTAATTTAAAAGGAATATCACTAATATGAGTTACTAAACTACTACCAAATAACGCAACCATTTCAGGTGTAATTTCAGGATCGCTTGATAAGACAGTGTTAATAATTTGAACCTCATCATTATATCCATCAGGGAATAATGGTCTTAAAGGCCTATCAATTAATCTTGATGTTAATGTTTCATGTTCAGAAGGTCTACCTTCTCTTCTTAAAAAGCCACCAGGAATTTTTCCAGCTGCATATAACTTTTCTTGGTATAAAACCATTAATGGAAAAAAGTCTTGAGCTCTTTCATTTTCTTTCGCAACTACAACAGATAATACTGCCGAATCACCATAATAAACCATTGCGCTTGCATTTGCTTGTTTGGCTACTTCACCAATTTCTACTCTAATTTCTCTTCCCGCAAGCATTTTTTTAAATACTTTCATTATATAAAAATCTCCTTCATTTTATATTTTTTCTTTTCTTATTTTTTCGCATCTAATCTATTATAACATTATTAAAGATATTTTAGCAAAAAAAATAAATCCCATTAAGGGATTTTATTTTCTTAGCCTCTTAAGCCTAGTCTTTCTAATAAAGCGCCATAACGATGTAAGTCTTTATTCTTTAAGTAAGATAAAAGTCTTCTACGTCTTCCAATTTTTTGGAATAAGCCTCTTTTAGAATGAAAATCATGCTTATGAACAGATAAATGTTTATTAAGGTCATTAATCTCTTCAGTTAATAAAGCGATTTGAACTTCTGGTGAACCAGTGTCACCTTCATTAATTCTGTACGCTTCAATAAGCTCTTGTTTTCTTTCTTTAGTCATACTTTTCTCCTTTTCTCGCACAACTAAAGTTAAGGTTGACTACTCATTAACCTTGTTGGCGTCCATATTATTTTAACATAATTATTTATAATTACAAGTTAAATTTTAATAAATTGTTCAACAGATAAAACAAAGACAGTTGCTCCACCAACTTTAACTTCTACTGGTAGACTTGAAAACATGCCAAACTCACTAATAATTGAATTAGGAACGAGCTTGTTTCTAGTTTTTGAGTGCGTTTCAATAATTTCAATAATTTCAACGACTCTCTCATCGTTAGTTCCAATTAAGAAAGTTGTATTTCCACTCATTAAAAAACCACCCGTTGTTGCGAGTTTTGTCACAAAAAAGTTTTCTTTTACAAGCGCTTTTGAAACTTTGTTTGCATCATCATTAGATACAATTGCGATAATTAATTTCATTTTAACACCTCTTAAAAGCATTATACCATATAATAATAAATTTTATAGCGGTAATTTAGATAATTTCTACTTTTTCCAATAAAGGT
>JAAZKC010000133.1 GCA_012800005.1 Acholeplasmataceae bacterium
CCAAGGAATTCTATCGGCAAGCTGGACTAATGGTTCTTGCATGTTGACAATCTCTTTGGGCACTGATGAAAACAAATTCTTATTCTATTGATTGGGTGATTTTCCGAGCATAATTTACAAACTTTTGATCAAAAATAAGCAAAACCTTGCAATATGAAACACCCTAAATCAATTTATTATCAACAGTATGTTGTTGATAAACAGGACTTAAACATGTTTTTAAGGATCGACTATTTTAAACATTTCAATTGACCAATTTTCATCACTCTTTTTCAATTAAAGTTATTAAAGCCAATAACATCCAAGATTGACTCCACCGCATATAAGGTATTTTATTATAGTAATACCTAAATTTCCGATAATAAAAATAGCCCGTTTTATCTTGCATATTTTCTATTGTCCATTCTTTGATTGTTTTTGCAAAGTTAAAATAAGATGGATGATATGATCTTAATTTTGAGAACGTAATAATTCCTTGTGATTGGTTATGAATATCGACAGGATATATTTTAGGCAATCGCCACTTTGACATTCCATTATCAAAAAATTGTTCTTTCCTATAATAATTTATTCCCTTGGTTATGGAATTCTCCCAACTATCGAAGGTATATCCCAATAATTCTTTTATATCGAAAATTGACTCAATAATGAATCCCTGATGAAAATCAATTTGTTTGCGCTCAGATTCTGTACGATGATTAAAACTATAATACCATACTCCATCTTCTTTTTGCTTAGAAATTACAAAATTAATCGCATCCTCTATTAATTGATTATGAATCTTTGAACTCCGTAATTTATCTATTACAGCAAGGCAATAAACTGCATGCAAACTTGCATTATAACAACAATTTTCACTTTCAGGATTATAGCCTAAGCAAACGCCATTCTCAAATCTTGTTATAGGGATGCTTTCCAAAATAAATTTTTCCAAGCCTAAGATAAATTCCTTAACTTTTTCATCGTTAAAAACTTTATAATATTCAAAAAAACCACTTATTATATAAGAATGATGAATAACAGTAGGAAATCCTTTTTCATGGTGTTCTTTCTTTGTAGAATATGGATAATCATAGCCCCAACAAAAATTATTATTATAAACACTTTTATTTTCTATCAGCCAATTTTTAATATATTCAATAGATGGTATAAGATTTTTATCATTTGTTGTCCTATAAATTTTAACAAAAGCCTTCAATAATAACCCCATCCCTTTAGTGCTATTAAATTTTTTAACACCTAATAAAAGCCGAATATTTATTGGATTAAGCTTTTGAAATTGAATAGCCAGCACAGCCAACCATTTACCAAGTCTCTGAAAAGGGAACCATGAATTTAAGGTGTCATAAGGATCGTAACCTTTGAAATTTTGTTTTTCGATGTAATTTACAAGCTTCTTTATAGCTCCTATTTCCTTTTCTTTATACACTGTCTATAGTTATTTTTTATTTTGTAACAAATCTTGATAAATTGCAAATAAATCTTGAGACTTTTTATCCCAACTATAATCGGTCTTGGCAATATTTAAATTATTTATACCTATTTTTTCCAGATCGAAATTACCATTTAATATTTCTAAAATTTTTAACTTTATTTTTTCTTCATTATTATCCACTTGAATTATGCTATTAGGATATTTGGAATTGA
>JAAZKC010000134.1 GCA_012800005.1 Acholeplasmataceae bacterium
CCTCGTCGTATGGACATGTTACCTACGTGTTACTCACCCGTTCGCCGCTCACTACCAAAATAGTGCGCTCGACTTGCATGTATTAGGCACGCCGCCAGCGTTCATCCTGAGCCAGGATCAAACTCTCCGTAAATTTTATTTAAACGTTTGTTTGTTTCTAGCTTTATTTTTTTTACCCAAAAAATTGTTGTTTCGTAATTCTTTCTTTATAATCACTATTCAGTTTTCAAAGACCTAACGCTTGCCTGCTAATCTTTTAGCGCGCTTGTTTATTCTATCATTATAAAAGCGGGTTGTCAATAGTTTTCCGACCCGTTTATAATAATTTTTTATGGTGGTGGGGGACGGATTCGAACCGCCGAACCCTTAGGGAGCAGATTTACAGTCTGCCGCGTTTAGCCTCTTCGCTACCCCACCCAAATTTGCGCTGCTTTATTATTCTATCGTAAACCTAGTAAAAATGCAACACAAAAATTTATTTTAGTAAAATAAAGGCAAAATCCTTTAAGAATCTTGCCTTATCTTCTTATCCAACTCATACTTAGGTATCATTACTTCCCTACTACATTTTAAACATTTTATTTTAATATCTGCCCCGACTCTAATAACCTTCCATTCATCATTTCCACAAATATGTGGTTTTTTAGTTTTGATTATTTCGTCTATTTTATATTTCATTTAAGTAAAATGTTTAAAAGTTCTTCTAGTTCGTTTTCGTCTTTATAACGAATCGTTAACTTTTTATCCGTAATGGTTGCTTTATAACCTAAATGGTCTTTAATCTCTCTTTCATATGCAAGATAGATATTTGGTTTTGGTTCTCGTTTTTGAACATTTGTTTTTGCTTCTTCGCTTGCTAATGCTTCAATTTGTCTAACTGATAAGTTTTGATTGACTATTCTTTGCGCAAGTTCTTTGATGCGTTTAGGATCATCTAATTTAGATAATACGCGTGCATGACCCATAGAAATCTCATTGTTAAATAACATTTCTTTAACTTCATCTGGTAAATTTAAAAGTCCTAATGTATTTGTAATATGGCTTCTTGACTTACCAATTTTATCAGCCAATTGTTTATGGGTTAATTCCATTGCTCTCATAATATGTTGATAAGCTTCAGCTTCTTCAATTGGATTTAAATCTTCTCTTTGTAAGTTTTCAACTAATGTTAATTCCGCAACTTCTGCTTGGTCATAGTCTCTAACAATCGCAGGAATTGTTTTTAAATTGAGTTGTTTGGACGCACGAAAACGTCTTTCACCCGCAACGATCATATAGCCATCTTTAACCTTCTTTAAAATAATCGGCTGAAAAACACCATGTTCTTTAATGGATTGCGCTAATTCTTCCATTTTTTCTTCATCAAAATATTTTCTTGGTTGAAACGGGTTTGGTGAAATTAAAGAAAGTTCTATTTCTTCAATTTTTTCTCCTTCTAAAACTTCTTCATAAACATCTTGTTTAAGTAAATCTCTTAATCCTCTTTGTTTTCTTTCCATTTTTCAACAACTCCTCTTTCTATATATTATAATATATAACTTCATTTTTGACAAAATAATCTTATTTTATAACGGCTTTTTCTTAATTTGACTAAACGCTCTTGGATATCCTTGAACCATTTTTTCTTTTTTGATAATAATTAAATTTCTTTTCCCCATATCTTTTGGTAATTCAAAAGAAAGTACTTCTATAAGTTTTCCACCTAAAATGGTTATCCCATTTAATGTTCTTTTTAACTCTTCTTCATAGTTACCTTTCATCGCGATAAAATAACCACCTTTTTTAACTAAAGGAAGACAAAGTTCATTTAAAATTGATAAATCCGCAACAGCTCTCGCTGTGACAATATCAAAATATTTCGTGTGAGCATATTCCTCAGCACGTTTGTTTATTATCTCTACATTATCTAATTCTAAAAAGTTAACAAGTTTCTTTAAAAACTCTGTTTTCTTTGTTTGGGATTCAACAATCGTTAGTTTTAAATTAGGATAAATTATTTTTAGTGGCATGCCGGGAAATCCCGCACCTGAACCAATATCGCATAACGAAACACCTTCTTTAATTAAGTTTGTTTTAATTAAAGTAAGTGAGTCATAGAAGTGTTTATAATAAACTTCTTCTTCATTTGTAATTGCGGTTAAATTGTATTTTTTGTTTTCTTGAATTAAAAATTCATAGTACTTTCTAAACAATTCTTGTTGTTCAAAAGTAAGTTCAATATTAAGTTCTTTTAAGTTCATTTCATTGTTTCCAAATATATTAATAAAATACTAATATCTGATGGATTAACTCCACTAATACGTGATGCTTGACCTAATGTTTTAGGCTTATGTCTTTTTAGTTTATCTTTTGCTTCAAAAGCCAAATTATGAATCAAATCATAATTAATATTATCAGGGATGACTTTATTGTCTTTACTTTTCGCTTTTTCTGCTTGATCTACTGCTTTTTCAATATATCTTTTATATTTAATATTAATTTCTACTTGATTTAATTCTTCTTCATTATATTCAGCAAGTGAAATAAATTCTTTTAACATATTAATATTAACTTCTGGTCTTCTTAGAAGTTCTGAAAAACTTGTTTTTTGACTAATTGTTTGAATATTTAGTTTTTCTAATATTTCATTAGTTTCTATATTAGGAAATAAATATTCATTATTTAATATGTCAATAAGTTTGAAAATATTATCTTCTTTTTTCTTAAATTTTTGATATCTTTCTTCATCAATTAAACCAACATTATAGCCGTGGTGTCTCAATCTTAAATCTGCGTTATCATGTCTTTGAAGTAGTCTATATTCACTTCTACTTGTTAGAAGTCTATATGGATCTTCTGTTCCTTTAGAAATTAAATCATCTATTAATATTCCTATATACGCCTCATCTCTTCTTAAAATAAATGGTTCTTTATTATCTAATTTTAATGCCGCATTTATTCCTGCCATTAACCCTTGGCAAGCAGCCTCTTCATAACCACTAGTACCATTTATTTGACCAGCACAATATAAGTTTTCTATTAGGGTTGTTTCTAAGGTTTGTTTAAGTTCTCTTGCGTCAATCGCATCATATTCTATCGCATAAGCATATCTAATTATTTCAGCGTCCTCAAGCCCTTTTACAGATTTTATTATTTCCACCTGAACATCTTTTGGCATTGATGTAGATAGCCCTTGAAGATAAATCTCATCATTAGATAGGGTTTCTGGTTCTAAGAAAACTTGATGACGAGAACGATCAGAAAACTTAACAACCTTATCTTCAATAGATGGACAGTATCTTGGCCCAACCCCTTCTACTAATCCACCATACATTGCAGAGTCTCCTAAATGAGCATTAATAATTTCATGAGTTCGCTCATTTGTATGAGTTAAGTAACAAGGCACTTCAACATGACTTACATTTTCAACTTCATCAAATGAAAAAACTTGCCTTTCAGGATCACCATATTGAGGGATAACTAAATCATAATTAATTGAATCTTTTTTAATTCTTGCAGGAGTTCCTGTCTTTAGTCTTATTATTTTAAAACCTAAGTCTTCTAATGCTTTAGAAAGACCATAAGTAGTTGGTTCATTATCTGGTCCACTTTCTATTACATCATGACCTCTTAAGATTTTACTTCCTAAATATGTTCCAGTAGTAATAATAACTGTTTTAGAGTAAATCTTTTCTCCATTTTCTAAAATAACACCTTTAACTTTTTTATCTTCTATTATTAAACCTTCTACTAACGCTTCTAATAATTCTAAGTTTTCTTGTTGTTTAAGAGCTTTTAAAACCACTTTTGGATATTCAACTTTATCAATTTGAGCTCTTAATGCCCAAACTGCAGGACCTTTTGAACGGTTAAGCATTTTAATTTGAATCTTAGTTTGGTCAACAAACTTAGCTTGCATTCCTCCTAACGCATCAATTTCTCTTACAACTACACCTTTAGCAGGACCACCAATTGAAGGGTTACAACTCATAAAACCGACTCTTTTTAATGAGCCGGTTATTAGTAGAGTTTTTTTATTTAGTTTTGCGGTAGCGATGGCCGCTTCTATTCCTGCGTGACCGCCACCAACAACTATAACATCCATATTTTCCCTTCTATTTAGGTTTTATATTTTCTTATATAACTTAACTATATGTTCCTTAGTAAATTTAAATGTTTCTTTAACTGTTTGCATAGGCGCTGAAAGTCCAAATGTTTCTACACCAAAGACATGCTTGGTATATTTATACCATGACATCGGGCTTGCCATTTCAATAGCTAAAATTTTATCACTATTTAAAACTTCTTGTTTATATGATGAATCTTGCGCATCAAAAGTTTCCATTGAAGGCATTGAAACAACCTTCACATAAATAAGTTCTTTTTCAAGTTCTTTTTGAGCCTCAATAGCTAAACTAACTTCACTTCCTGAGGCAAGTAAAATACCATCTAAATTGCCTTTTGCTTCACTAATTACATAAGCACCTTTTGAAAAGTTTTCATTAAAGTTACTATAATTAGTAACATTTTGTCTTGTTGTAATTATCGCAGTTGGTCCTTCATTATTTATAGCAAACTTCCATGCTTGAACAGTTTCATTCGCATCCGCAGGGCGGATTGTTGTAAAGTTAGGAATACTTCTTAACATTACTAATTGTTCTACTGGTTGATGAGTTGGACCATCTTCACCAACAAATAATGAATCATGTGAAAAAACAAATATTGAAGGTATGTTCATTAAGGCTGCCATTCTTAGTGGTGGTTTCATATAATCACTAAATACGAAAAACCCTCCTGCAAATGATTTTAAGCCACCATGTAATGTAATACCATTAGAAATGCTTCCCATTGCATGTTCTCTAACGCCATAATTGATATTTCTACCAAGACGATTTTCTTTACTGAAATCTCCATCTAAACCTTTAGCTTTTGTTGATCCTGCTAAATCTGCAGATCCACCAATAATACTGGTAAATCTTTTAGATAAAACGTTTTGAGTTTCACCACTTGCGTTTCTTGTTGCGATACTCGCCCCAATTTCATAAGAAGGCAAATCTTTTAATTCAACATGATAATCATTATCAAGTGCACGTTTAAGTTCTTTATATTCATTAGGATAAACTTCTTTATATTCCTTCATTAGTTTAACCCATTTATTATAAACTCTCTTACCTCTATTAAAGACTTTTTTCTTATATAAAGCATAGACTTCTTCATCTACTTCAAAAGGTTTATAAGGATAGTTTAATTTTTTAGCTGTTTCTTCTCTTGCCTCAACACCAATTGGAGCACCATGTGCTTTTGAAGTATTTTCAAAAGGTGAACCATAACCAATTAAAGTTTTGATTTCAATTAATGTTGGTTTTAATGATTTTTTCGCTTTTTTAATAGCTTTATTTAAAAGTGTTAAATCATTACCATCACTAACTAAAATATAATTCCAACCTGATGCAAGAAAACGTTTCTTATGATTATCTGAGGTTGCCATAGATGTTGGTCCATCTAATTGAATATCATTACTGTCAAATAAAACAATTAACTTATTTAATGCTAAATGTCCCGCAAGAGAAATCGCTTCGTTCGCAACACCTTCTTGAATATCTCCATCACCACACAATACATATGTGTAATGATCAATAATATTAAAGTTTTCTTTATTATATTTCATACTTAGGTGTGCCTCTGCAAGCGCCATTCCTACTGCATTAGAAATCCCTTGACCAAGTGGTCCAGATGTAGTTTCAACTCCATCAGTATACCCATATTCAGGATGACCAGGAGTATTACCAGGTTTTCTAAAGTTTTTAATATCTTCTAATGAAACCTTAAATCCTGATAAGTGTAATAATGCATATAATAACATCGAGCCATGTCCAGCAGATAAAATAAATCTATCTCTATTAAACCATTTACTTTCTTTTGGATAAATATTTAAATGGTTTGTAAAAAGCTCATGTGCCATCGGTGCAGCACCTAAAATTATTCCAGGATGCCCACTATTAGCTCTATTAATCGCATCAACACCTAAAAATCTTATTGTATTAACAGCTAACTTGTTTATCACAATTATTTTCCTCTTTATTTTCTAGTTTCTAAAATCGCGTCAATTAATTCTGCTTTTTTCAAGCTTGAATAACCTGTAATTTCTTTTTCTTTTGCTAATTCTTTTAGCTCTGCAACCGTTAAAGTTTCAAGTTCTTTTCTTTCTAAAGTAGGTTCAACTTCTTCTACTTCTAAAACTTTCTCTTTTGGTTCTTCTACTGCTGGTTCTACCTTATCTTCAAATTTGAAATATTCTTCATAATACTTTTCTTGTCTTTTAACTAAATCTTGAAATAATTCTTGTCCGAGGTGATCTTTAATATCTGTAACCGCAACAGTTCTTACTCCTTCAACCTTTCTTCTCATATAACTAGATTGAAATACATTTATAAATAAAATAATTACTAACATTGCAAGTAACACATACATTCTAAAATCTGCAAGTTGTGGAACAAATGAAAATACTGAAACAACAACTAAAGCCGCTAATAAAATTGGCAGTAAAATTTTTCTAAAAACGTTCATTCTAATTTTTTGAACTTGCTCAAAAAAAGTAATCCAAATTCCATTAACTTTTGCATCAAAAAGTGGTTTTAATGCTTCATAATATCCTCTTTCAATAAGTAATTTAAACTTATTTCCATCACTAGTCCACACAGAAAATTGACCTCTTCCTGCATATCTAGCTAAATAATTTGTGTCATTCATGTAGTGAATCTCAATAACTCTACCATCAGCTTCTTGAGTTTCAACTGGTTCTGTAAGTGTTTGATAGACTTTGTAATTTAATTTCATAATCTTTTCCTCCAAAATAATTATAGCATATTTGCGTATTTTAATAATAAAAAAGAACGAATTTCTCCTTTGAAGCATCACTACCCACACTCATAGCAAGCTTATGGCTGCTTCAATCAAGACCTGACCAGGTTCACCCGTGATAAGTTGAATAGTGATGCTTCAAAGGGATATAAGCTCTCTTTTACTAACACATAGTATATCATATTTAACTATTTTTTTCTTAACTTTTGAAAAAATGACTGAATAAGGCTTCTAGATTCTTCTTCTAGTGGTCCTTTTTTAACAATAACTTCATGGTTAAAATTGTTTTCATATAAGTTAAAACTTCCGCCTAACGCACCACTTTTATTATCTTTTAAAGCATAAATAACTGTCCTCATGCGTGCTTGCATAATTGCGCCTGCGCACATTGCGCATGGCTCTAATGTAATATATATATCACAATCTTCTAAGCGCCAAGATTTTAGTTTTTTATTGGCTTTTTTTATCGCAAGCATCTCTGCGTGGGCATATGTATGCTTGTTTTTTTCTCTTTTATTGTGAGCTTTTGCGATAATTTTATCTTTATAAACTATTACGCACCCAACAGGAACTTCATCTTTTAAATAGGCTTTTTTTGCTTCTTCTAAAGCCATTTCCATGTAATCAATCATTTTTTAATTCTAACTGGTTTATTAACTACCTCATGAAATTCTCTCGCTCTTGGTTCATATGATTCACTAGCGCCAATTAAAACAAGCGGATCATCATATTTAGCTGGTGCGCCATCGATTAAACGTTGTGTTCTTGTTGCTGGTCTACCTGATTTAACGCAAATTGCGGTAAGTTTAGTAACACTTTCTGCTAAAGCTAATAATTTAGGCATTGGTCCAAATGGTTCACCTCTAAAATTGCGGTCTAAACCACCAATTATTACCCTTATACCTTTATCTGCTAAATATTCGGCAACATCGACAATCTTATCATCAAAAAACTGTGCCTCATCAACTACAACCGCATCTGTATTATCTTTAACGTAATCTAATATTTCCATAGCTTTTTTAATGCTAATTGATTTAGCTCTTGTCTTATTGTGAGAGATAATCTCATCTTGTGAATACCTATCATCAATAAATGGTTTAAAGACTATCACATTTTTCTTTGCATATTCTAATCTTCTAATTCTTCTAATGATTTCTTCTGTTTTTCCTGCAAACATCGGTCCGCACACGACTTCTATCCAGCCGCCATGTAATTGTTGTTCCATATCTCCACCTCAAAATTAGTATAAGTGATATTTATCTCTTTTACAAGGGAAAAATGCTTTTTATTTTTTTTCACATTTTAAAGTAAAAAAGCACCTCAAAATGAGATGCTTTTATAGATATCTTTTTAAGTTGGGATACCTCCCTCAACAACTACTTTAACAATTTCATGTACTATAGCTCCACCTTTAGGATAAGAAAAAACATATAAAGTATAAGTTCCACCATATGAACTATTATAATTTACTGACTGATCTGTATTAAATATTTTATTACCATCAATGAAATGATAATTAAAATATGTTGTTCCTTCAACTTTATAGAACATGTCATTAACTTTTGAAACTTCTTTATCATATTCAGTAAATTCACCATTAAAAACATAGTAC
>JAAZKC010000135.1 GCA_012800005.1 Acholeplasmataceae bacterium
ATAAATGGTTCTTTGAGAGACCATTTTTTTAACTTTAGGGCTTTTATAAGCTAAATAATTTAACACTATTAAACCACTTAAAAGTAAGATTACTAAAGGAATAAATACCTTTTTCATATCGTTACCTTCTCTAAGCGGTAATATTGCGTAGTTACATAAAATATTTCATAACCACCTCTTTTAGTTCTAATCCAAAATAAATAGTTTGCCGCAACCCCATTAGAAATTAAACCTTCCCCATAAACATATAAATTAGCCATTGTTCCTGGATCGATATCCATTTTAATTTCAAATTCTTCTTTTACATCACTACTACTTTTAAAATCTCCACTAACTTTAAGTTCACTATTTAAGCCACCTTTAAACTTTTTTACATTCCCCGTTAGTGAAACTTTAATATTTCCACTAGCCGATATATGCATACTGTCAACTTGTTTTTTCTGCATCATATAAGTATATTTAATTGGCGTTAATCCGTCATTATAATAACTAAAACAAGTCTCTGTCTTATACTTAACTTTAATATCAGTATGAACTTCATGAGTACGCCATCCATAAAACTTTCTTTTAGAAACTTTTTTATAGTAATCTTTATACTCTTTATCAGTATAATCTTTTAAAAGTTTTCCGCTTGTTAAAGTGATACTTTCAAATGTTTTATAGTTAGCATTAGCCTTAATTTCAAAATGACTAAGTGTATAAATAAATACACAAAACAATAATAAAAACCATTTTTTCATATCTTTCACCTCTATTTAATATCTAGAGAAATAATATGAAAATTACTTTATTTTCCCTAATAATGTTTCAAAAAATAAATTTTAACTACTTAAAACATTACAAGTGAGTGGTTAGATAGCTTATATAAGAAGAAAATTTGAGTTTTAAATTTCACAAGATAACAATCAGTTAACAAATAAAAGATAATGATATCGCCGCAAAAAAGGGTCTTAAATTTAGACCCTTTTGTTAATCGTTTTAATTTTTTAATGTTCCTAGCGGTATCACATGAACACCATCTTCTCTTATATAAGCATATTCTGTCGCACTTATGATTGCCAAAAAAGAAGCCTTACCCATTTTACTTTCATCAATATTTTCTGAAAATCTAAGTAGTTTTTCCGCCGCATTATCAAATTCATTACTACCCATTTTCACCTCAATTGCTCCCCAACTTCCATCATTAAGTTCTAAAATAATATCAACCTCTAAATTAGCACTATCTTTATATCTATATACTTTTCCCCCAATAGATTCTGTATAAATTCTTACATCCCTTAATACTAGTGACTCAAAAAACAACCCAAAAGTTTTAAAATCAGAATTTAATCTTTTAGTAGTTAATTTAAGTGCTGCAGCACCAATTGAGGGATCAACAAAAAATCTTGCGGGAGTACTTCTAATTACCGTTTTACTCCTTAAATTGGGATTCCATGCCTTTAAATCTTCAATAATGTATATTTTATTTAAAACATTTAAATAATCTATTAAAGTATTTACTACCATTCCTTCATCCAAAGATTTCAAATCTTTAATAATCGCTGTATTTGTAGTTTCACTTGCGGTAAATCTAGCAAGTGATTCAATTACTTTTAACATTCTCAATTCATTATATTTTTTATTAGAAACTTTATTTACATCTTCTTTTACGATTGCGTCTAAATAAGCATTATTTCTAATAATTGCCTGCTCTTCAGTATCATAAACCCCTAATGGCCAACCTCCTTTAATTATCCATAAAGCATAATCATTAACATCTAAATTACTTTTTACATAGTTATAGGTTTTTCCTGCAAATAATTTTTTTAAAGAAACTAAACCATTTGAAGCCCCAACTTCATATAAACTCATTGGTCTAATAAGCATTCTCCCAATTCTTCCTGCTCCAGAGTGAACATTTAAATCAAAATTTGCAGAAGATGAGCCAGTTAATAAATATAATCCTCTTCCAACTTCTTTATCGACTTGATGTCTCACTAAATCCCAAACTTCAGGAATTAACTGCCATTCATCAATTAATTTAGGTTTTTCTCCTTTAAAAAAAACATCAGGATTCAAGTTTAACATCGTTTTATAATCTTCCATATTTAAAGGTGTCAGTGTTATTTCACTTTTAGAGTAAACTTTCGCTAAGGTTGTTTTTCCACTAAACTTTGGGCCAACAATCAAAACACCTTTAAAAATAGATAAATATTGTTCCAATAAAGACTCGTTTATTCTTTTAATATACTTCATAAAATCCCCTCTTTACTACATTTTACAAACAATTGATAGTTTTGTCAATGTTTTTTTGATAGTTTTATTGAAATATTTTTGATAGTTTTGTGACGCTTAAGCGTCACAAAACTATCAAAAATATTTCAATAAAACTA
>JAAZKC010000136.1 GCA_012800005.1 Acholeplasmataceae bacterium
AGATGAACCAAAATATTCTTGGGATGAAGTTCCAGAAGAAATTAAAGAAACTTTTGAAAGATTAGGAATTCCAGAAGCGGAAAGAAAATTTTTAGCTGGTGTTTCAACTCAATTTGAAAGTGAAGTAGTTTATTCTTCAACAATTGAAGAATTAGAAGAGTTAGGTGTAATATTTACTGATACCGATACAGCGTTAAAAGAATATCCAGAAATATTTAAAAAATATTTTGGTACTGTGGTACCTTATACCGATAATAAATATGCAGCATTAAATGGTGCAGTATGGAGTGGAGGAACTTTTATCTATGTTCCTAAGGGCGTAAAAATTCCTAAACCACTTCAATCATATTTTAGAATTAATGCTGAACAGATGGGGCAATTTGAAAGAACTTTAATTATTGTTGAAGAAGGTTCTAGTCTTGATTATGTTGAAGGTTGTACAGCCCCAATTTATTCAAAAGATTCTCTACATGCCGCAGTAGTTGAAATAATTGTCTTAAAAGACGCTTATTGTCGTTATACTACAATTCAAAACTGGTCAACAAACGTTTATAATTTAGTAACTAAACGAGCGTTTGTCTATGAAAATGGTCATATGGAGTGGATTGATGGAAATATGGGTTCACGTGTTAATATGAAATATCCTGCGTGTATTTTATTAGGTGAATACGCTAAAGGAACGACTATTTCTATTGCGTTTGCCGGAAAAAACCAACACCAAGACGCTGGCGTTAAAATGATTCATTTAGCACCTAATACACAGTCAAACGTAATTTCTAAATCAATTTCCCGTGGTGGAGGAATTGTTAATTATCGTGGAAAAATTTTCTTTGGTGATAATGCCAAGGGCTCAAGAAGTAATATTGAATGTGATACGATTATTTTAGATGAACATTCTTATTCTGATACTATTCCAATAAACATTGTTAAAAATAGTGATGTGTTTTTACAACATGAAGCTTCAGTTTCTAAAATTAGTGAAGATCAACTATTTTATTTAATGAGTAGAGGTTTAACTGAAGAAGAAGCTACAGAAATGATTATTATGGGATTTATTGAACCTTTCGCAAAAGAACTGCCCATGGAATATGCGGTAGAATTAAATGCATTAATTAAATTAGAAATGGAAGGTTCAATTGGATAAATAAAGAAAGACTTGATGCGAACATCAAGTCTTTTTAATGGGGAATTCTTATTAAATAGCTTTTTAAAGCCGTTTTCATTTAACTAAAATAAGATGAAATTTTTAATTTAATATCATCAGTTTGTTCCTCAAGTGGTATATTAGTATTATAATTTTCAATAATTTTCATTTTGTTTACAGCATAAGGAGTTATTTTGTTAATACGTGAATCATCAGAATCAAATAAATAAACATCCGCTATTATAACAGTTTTAGCTAACAACAAACCATAGTTTTCATAAACATTTTTATTATTCCAAGCGCCAATGTAATCACCAATAACGAGCAATCTTCCATCATCATTTAATTCTTCATTTGATTTAATTACTTTATATTTATAAATTGTAAATGTAAAAGGATATGTATGATGTGGATTTAACATACTAAATGTTCTGTTTTTAGGTAATCCTTCAATTTCTAATAGAGCAGTAATTCTTTCTTCTGGAACATCCATTTTTTCTTTTTTAGAAAATGAAATCATTAATGGAGTTGCAAAAGTAATAAACATTAAAAGTGAAAAAAACGCAATTCCTGAAAAACCAATTGTGTTTTTATGCATTTTGCCTTTTTTAACTTCTAAAATCCCTTTAACTAATAAATAGATAAATAAAACAAATAATACTACAATAATTAAATAACTAGTTATTCTTATACCTTGCATAATATCACCATTCTTGAATTAATTTAGATTCTTTTTCATTATTAACTACGGTAACTAATGAACCGTTTATTAAAGTCATCATTGGTTTAACATGGCCAATATCCATATTCATAATAATAGGAACATTTCCTAAAATATCTTTATAAACATTAGTTTCATTTAAATCCAAAAATGAAGTTTCTTTTACATGTCTTCCAAATAAAAACCCTTTTGCATATTTGAACCAGCCTGCTTCACGCATTTGCCATAAGGTTCGTTTTATGGCGAAGATGTCCATATCAAAAGCTTCTAAGTACCAAACAATGCCATCGTGCTTATATTTTTCAATAAAATCATGCACCTTATCATAAGGGGTTCCTAAATGATGCAGTAAAATATCCATAACACCACCAATTAATCTTCCCTCAATTTTTGTATCTTTTTCATATAGATTAATCCATTTGGTTGGTTCTGTTAAAGTAAATGGATCAAGTGGTCTTTTTTCTTTTAGTTCTCTTGGCTCATGGAACTTAGATGCGTACTGAATAATCTTATTTCCTTTTACTAACTTGAGTGTATTTATGACTGATTCATCTAATTCATTAAGGCCGAAAGTAGGAAAATTATAGCCATAGACAGTTAACATTTCTAAATGAGTTAGAAGGGGAATAGTTAAATTAGTATTATCACTATAACCGATATAAAGTTTCTTAGGATATTTTTTTAACTCTTCAAAATTAATAAAAGGTAAAATTTCAATCATTAACTCTCCACCGCCGACACTCCAAATAATATCAACCTCTTTATCTTTATAAGCATCTATAAAATGTTTTGCCCTACTTTCCTTTTTATCACTAGCGCCCATTTTATAACCAAAAATATCACCAAATATTTTAAGTTTATAACCTTTTTCTTTAAATTTTTTAATTGCCGCTTTCATGCGAGTTGTATATGGTTCTTTATTAGCACCAAAACTTGGCGCAACAAGACCAATTGTACCGTTGTCGGGTAAAAATGTAGGAATATTCAAATAACCACCTCACATTTAAATTATAACATAAATATTAAATAATATTGATTATCGGTTATAATATAAGAGAGGTTAAAGTTATGTATGGATATTATTTGCTGATAAAAGGGATAGATTCTTTAACTAAAAGTGAATGTGAAATTTTTAAAGAACTTCTTGATGAACTGTTATTATCGCCATCATATGAAATCAAAGATAATGTTTTAATTATTATCGATAAACAAAAAACAGATATTTCTTGGGCTGAGTTTATTAGAAATACCAATAGTGATTTCTATAGTGATTTAAGATTATATGAAAGTAATAGTTTTCATTCTCACCAAGCCTTATCCCTTAATTTAAATGAAACAATAAAGAAAGATATTTTTACCAAATATTATACTAATGATAAAATTTTATTTTATGATGCGTTTTATAAACATATTAGTGAAGAGTTTAAAAAAGAAATTTTTAAAAGTTTATATAATGATTTAGAGTTTTTAAGATCAATAAAGATATTTATAGAAGAACAAAATAAATCTAAAGCTGCAAAACTCGCAAATATTCATAGAAACACACTTGATAATAGATTAGAGAAATTTAAGCGCATTACAGGCTTTGATTTAAATAATTTTGATGATAAAGCATTTATCTACATCTTTTTAAGGGAGCTATAATGAAAGATATTTTAAATTTAAATATTTTAAGAAAGGATAAAAAGACCAAAGACGGTCTTTTTTTAATGGTTTTATCAAAATATGTTATACATTCATCATAAAAAAGGTTATACAGAAATAGTTTTTAAAACTCATGAGTTAATAGTAGATAA
>JAAZKC010000013.1 GCA_012800005.1 Acholeplasmataceae bacterium
CCAGGTGTTCCTAACACTTCAGTTAAAATTGAGGCGCAATGATGACCCGAACGAATACAAACATTAAATTCATCAAATACTGATGAAGCGTCATGTGGATGTACTCCGTCTATATTAAATGAAACAATACCAAAATCTGATGTTGGATTATAAATCGTTACGCCTTTGATTTTAGATAATCCTGCTACCGCCTTTGCTTTTAATTTTTTGATATGGTCAGTAGTTTTTTGATAATCAAGTGATTCCATAAACTTAATTGCTTCAGCAAGTCCGATTGCTTCAGCAATTGGTGGTGTCCCCGCTTCAAATTTATGCGGAACATCTTGATAAATGATTGCGTCTTTACTAGCTTTTGAAACCATCTCGCCACCAACTTCATAAACATGTAGCTTTCTTAGTAAATCTTTTTTACCATATAACACGCCAATGCCATTAGGGCCATAAATCTTATGCCCAGAAAAAGCTAAAAAATCAACATCTAAATCTTTAACATCAATTTTAACATTAGTAATCGATTGAGCGGCATCTAAAATAACTACCGCTCCTTGCTTGTGAGCTAGTTTAGTTATTTCTTTAATTGGGTTTAAATAACCCAATACATTGGATACGTGATTAATTACTACTACTTTAGTTTTATCATTTAAAATCTTTTTAAAGTTTTCAACTGTTATTTTATATTCTTCATTTAACGGAATATAAACTACTTTAAAACCTAACTCTTGACTTTTATCTAACCAAGGTAAAATTGAAGAGTTATGTTCTTGTTCGGTGGTAATTACTTCTTCGTTTGTTCCCACTAATAAGTTGGCTGAATTTGCTACTAAATTTAATGCTTGTGTAGCTCCTTTAGTAAAAATAATTTCAGATGGTTCAGCGTTAATAAATCTAGCCACCACTTCTCTAGCTTCTTCATATTCTTTCGTTGCTAAATAAGCTAGTTTATAACTACCTCTGTGAATATTAACTCCTGATTTTAAATAATAATCCGTCATTTTTTCAATCGCTTTATCATATTTTAAGGCGGTTGCAGCGCTATCTAAGTAGTGAATATTAGGATTATTTTTGAAAAAACTAAATTCTTTTCTAATATCTTTTAAATTCATTCATGATCACCCCATAAATGATAGTTAAATTTTTTACATAAATCTTTATTAAAAATTTGGTCAATAAAAGGTTCAACCATTCCTTTAATATATAAATCCTTCGCGGTTTCTTTTGGTAAGCCGCGGCTCATCATATAATACAATATATCTTCATCAATTTGACCAATCGTAGCCCCGTGTCCAGCGACTACATCATGTTCATCAATTAATAAATATGGATTCATTTTAATTTTAGAGTCATCTAAATTAATTCCTTGTAATATTTGATGATTATGAGAATGATGCATTCCTTTATTAATTTTTCCGATGCCATCAATAGCTAATTTTGAATTACCGCTAGCAATCCCAACAGCGTTAATATCACCGCTAGTATGAACGGCATTATTAACAATTTTATAGTTAGCAACTTGATAGTTATCATTACGACTAATAATTAGTGAATTAATTTCCGCACTTGATCCTTCGCCATTTAAATTAACTAAAGTATTAATATTAGTTTCCTTATTTTGAAAACCTAAGATAATATGAACCGATCCGTATCTAGAAACATTGCAAGTAATATCGATGTTTCTCTTATCATTATTAAAACTTAAAAGAAGCACGTTAATATGTGCATTTTCTAAAACATTAATTTCAATATTATGGTTTTCATTTTTTACATCTAAAACCACATGATTTGAGGCATTCGCTTCAAAATTAATTATTTCATGTTTTTCATTAATTGAAACTACTACATCATGTATATGTGATTTTAATTCGTGTTTTTTAATCATTTATCATCACCAATAAAATTTTGATATCCGTTAGTTTCAATTTCTTTAATTATTTCAAGTCCACCGGTTTTAACAATTGTTCCTCCGACAATTACATGAACAAAATCTGGTTTAATATACTCTAATATTCTTTGATAGTGCGTAATCAATAAAACTCCCATATTAGGAACCATTTCTGAAATATTAGTTCCGACAACTCTTAAGGCATCAACATCTAAACCAGAATCAATTTCATCAAGCATCGCAAATTTAGGTTTTAATACCTTTAATTGTAATACTTCATTTCGTTTTTTCTCACCACCACTAAAACCTTGATTTAAATATCGGTGTGGTAAATCAGGACTCATTTCAAGTTCGGATGCTTTATCTTCATAATCTAAAGCGAAATCAATTAAATTAACTCTTTTACCTAATTTAGCCGATAAAGCTTCTCTCATAAATGTTGAGTTAGTAACACCTGGAACTTCAACTGGATTTTGCATAGCTAAAAATAGCCCAAGTCGTGCTCTTTCATCAACTGGCATTTCTAATATATTGACACCATCTAATAAAACCTCTCCCGAAGTAACTTCGTAAGCTGGAGCTCCCATAATCGCACTAGCTAAAGTTGATTTACCAGTACCATTAGGCCCCATGATTGCATGGACTTCACCAGATTTTATTGTTAGGTTAACATTATTTAATATTTGTTTATTTTCAATTTTTACACTAAAATTTTTTATTTCTAATATGTGCATCATATCACTCCTTGTTGACC
>JAAZKC010000137.1 GCA_012800005.1 Acholeplasmataceae bacterium
AACACTTAAAATAACATTTTAATTATGGGAAAATATTCATAAATTAAAGGTTTATCCTTTTATAATGCCATTTAACAATTAAATTTCAAAAAAAATTGTTTTTCATTTTTCTAGTTTTAATCTTATGAAAATGTTTTTTTAAAAAGACTTCATATTTTTAGTTTTTATAGGATATTTTTTAAATTAAAAATAAATGATTATAAAAATGAAAAAACGAGGAAAATGCTTGGCTTTGCGTTAGTCGGTTTCTTGAAAAAAGCTATTTACTTTTATTATTTTGGTTTACGAATGTAAAAATATGTGGTATCATTAAGTTACAATATATTCCCAATTTCAAATAAATTAGGTTTTGGGACCTTTTTTTAATTGAATTTGTATAATAGGGAGAGTTTGAATGGAAAAAGGATTAAAAAAGATTGTCGAAAATAGTTTGTTTAATATTATAGTTTTTGATTATGACACGTTAAAATATTTACATGCTTCAGAAACATCTTTAAATATCTTTGGGATTAAACCTGAAATAAACACAACATTTTATGAGTTGTTTCCTTGTGTTGATATTAATCAAATAAAGAAAAAACATGATAATCAAGCACCATTAATGGGACATCTTAATCTAATTGAAGATTATTCTACTAGTTTTTATAAAGTAGAACTTTTTAATAATGTTTATTTATTGTTAGTTACAGCGGTAATAGTTTTAGAAGATGAATTTTCTAAAGCGACTGATTATACTAAATACGCTGTTGCGGCAATGAATAAAAACTTTAAATTTATAGAAAATGATGAATTATTTATTAAAAGATTTGGCAATTCTATTGGAAGATGCTTTAATCATAATTTTATTAATTCATTCGATTTAATTTTTAAAAGAAGTATCGAAGATCACTTATTAAAAACAGGCCACTACCAAGGAGTTGTTCCTTTGGAGTGTGTTAATGGTAAGTATTATGAACATTTTATAATTGTTGAAGAAAGAATAGAATCTTCTAATAAAGTTTATGAAATTGCTTATTTTCCTTATGAAGAATTTGCCAGAAAAGGAAAAACATACCTAACTAGTGATTTACAACAAGATTTTATTGTTTCTGTAAATCCTAATATATACAGTAAAGATAAGTTTTTCCAAATTGCGACCAAGCGGTTAATTAAAAATGGGGAAAATCCTTGTTATTTAATCTTTATTGATATTAATAACTTTAAGTCTATTAATGATTATTATGGTCACTTGCATGGAGATTTTGTAATAAAAGAGATTGGTAATATTTTAGCTTATGTTTTTAAAGGCCATCTTATTTGTTCATATGGTGGAGATGAATACGCAATCTTTATTGAAACCAATGTTAAATTTAAAAAGATAATTGATAAAATAAATAGGGCAGAAAAAATGATTCAAGAATCTATCCGTTTCAAACCTCGTAATGTTGAAACGGTTCTTTGTGCGGGAGTTAGTAGAACACCAATTAATGGAACTAACATTTATGATTTAATTAAAGAAGCTGATATTAAAATGTATCAAGCTAAAGAAGAAGAGAAATTATATTGCTTAGGCTTTCAGGAAGAAATAGAATGAAAAAGAAGTCACTTCAAATTTCAATTATATCATCATCAATATTTTTAGTATTTTTACTATTTTTCTCTTTAGGCATGAGAATTTTTTTTACTAATTTTTTTACAGATTATCTTTCTAAAATTGGTCTGAAAGAAAATAAAAGTATTAGTAGCCAACTATCTAGCCGCTTAAAGGGAGATTATCGTGAGTTTACAATATATATAGAAGAAAACGATAATGAAGCCCTAAACGGAAAAGAAGTGAGAATACATGATGATTACTATTTAGGCTTTGGTGATGTTACTAGTAGTGGGTTAGTCTTTGAAGATGGAATAGAAGTACCTTTTAAGACACACCTTCAGCCAGTTTTTGCTGGTCAAACTATTAACATTGGCACTAAAAGTGATTTTTTTGATGGTACATTTATAGATGATGAGGTAGGTATTTATTTTATCAAAAATGACCGCTTTGGTTATTTTTCTGCGAAAGATTATTTAGATGATATCGTGGGAAAAAGAAATTTCGCATTAGTTAGAAACGATGGACTTATTTTATATAATGACATGAGCAAAACAGAGTTTACAAACTTAGGGGGATACTTTAAGAAAAGTGAGAAAATCGTTGAAGATTTAGAAAATAATTTAGATTATTATAAAGTTTCTGAATCTGTAGATGGAAAATTATTTGTAACATATTCAAAAATAGAAGAAGTTGAGGGAATTTATTATTTAGATGCGGTTTCTTATCATGACTATATTTTTAATCTTAATGTTATTCATAGAGTTTTAGCAGTAGTTATTATTTCGGCCATAGGAGTAATGTTAATTGTTAGTTTCATCGCAGCATACTTTTTAACTCTTGTTTACAGAGACTTAGAGTTATCTACATACGCTTTTAGTTATAATACTATTCCAATCGTTATTATTAACCAAAGGGGAAAAATTCATTTTAGAAATAAAAAATTTAAAGAACTATTTGCTAATCACAAGAAGACAAAAAATATTACAGATATATTAGAAACGTCAATGGATAAAATCTTAAAATTAGTACCAATAAAAGTTTGGCTTAGAGACATTTCTATTAATCTATTAGGTGTAAGAATGATTCCTGTCAAATCAACAATGCATACTTATACTTTATTGATGTATCCTTTCTTAGAACAGGATGAACTTGATGAAGGCGAAACTAAGATTAATGCGAAAACTAACTTGCCAGGATTAAATAAATTCCGCTATGATATTGATGAAATATTTAAATCGGAAGTTCCTTTGGTTGACGCAAATATGATTGCGGTAATAAAAATAGTTAACCTTCAAATGTTTGATATGATGAAAGGAAGCACATTTACTGATGAATTAGTTTATCGGGTATCGGAAAAACTTAGAAAGTTAGTTGAAAAAACTAATTTTTCCAAAATCTATCAATCATATGATAATAGTTTTGTGTTGTTATATAAAAGTAAAGGAACTAACATTTCTTTGAGAGATATTAGAAGAATATTAGAAGATTTTGGTGATGAGGTATTATTTGAAGAGTTTAAAGTAAGTCTTAGAGCTGGTTTATATGAGTTTAATACTAAACTAGAAAGATCTAGTGCGATAATAATGTATGAAAAAGCTAAATTTGCTTGTGAAGATGTTATTCAATCATCAAACTCATTATATGGAATATATGATAATACGCTTGATATTAAGTTAAGAAAACAAATTCAAATAACAGAGGATTTAGAAGAGGGAATACGCAAAAAAGAATTTATCATATATTATCAAGCACAGTATGATTCTAGACTTGAAAAGGTTGTTGGTTTTGAAGCATTATTAAGGTGGAACAACCCTAAATATGCGCAAGTATCACCGCTTGAATATATTGAAGTTGCAGAAAAAAGTGCAGTTATTTTAAAGATTGGTGATTTAGTTTTAGAACAAGCAATTGAAGCGGCTAAAAAGTTAGAAAAAGAAAAAGTAACAATTTCTGTTAATATTAGCCCAAATCAACTTATGCAAGTTGGGTTCGTTAATAAGGTCAGAAGTTATTTAGAAAAATATGAAGTTAATGCGAATCAAATTATTTTAGAAATAACAGAAAGTGTCGTTATTAAGTCGTTTTATGATGTTATTAGCAAGTTGAATGAATTAAGAAATTTAGGAGTTAAAATTCAAATAGATGACTTTGGAACTAATAATGCATCATTAAGATATTTAAAAGATTTACCAATTGATGGGTTTAAGGTTGATAGAATGTTTGTTAAGGATTTAAATGTTGATCGTCACTCAAAAGCAATCATTTTAATGTTATTTAACTTAGCGAAAAACTTAGATCTTGATGTTGTGGTAGAAGGTGTAGAAGAACATAGTCAATATGAGTATCTAACTAAACGAGGCGCTAGATATATTCAAGGGTATTATATAAGTAAAGCAGTAGAGTTTGATGAAGCGGTTAAGCTTTTAAATAAAAAAATTAGAAAACGCACGGAGGGATAATATGATTTTAACATTGCCAATAGGAATACAAATCTTAATAGTTATTATAGCCGTTTTAGTACTTTTAGTACTTTTGTATTTTGCTATTATTAGCGTAATTAAAGGGTTTAAATCGATTGTTAACGAAAATTATTTAGATTTTGAAGATGTTATGCCTTATCCTTTTTTCGCAAAAAGACTTAAAAGCAAAATTAAAACATCTACTATTGAAACAACATTTAGTGTTTTAGCACTTAATGTTGATAATATTAGAACAATAGAAACAAGTGTTAATCAAAAGATTTCAAGAAAAATTTTAGAAGCTTTAATTGATAGAGTTAATGTTCATTTTCATAATGAAGCAGTAATTGGAATTAGATCTAAAGGCGAGTTTTTAATTTATTTAAATGAATCATATAATCAAGTTGAGGTAATGCCTTTGGTTTATGAACTTATGAGTGTTTTAAGAGAACCTTACTTACTTAATACAAGAAATGAGTTTATGGTTAATGTTTCAATTGCGGTTGCGTTTTATCCTATACATGGAGTTAGTTTTAATGTTTTAATGAAAAATTTATTTCAAACTGTTAAAACAATTCAAAATGAAGGTGGAAATGCAGTAAGAAATTGTCAAAGTTCAACCCTTGTCTTTAATGAAGAGTATGTTGATTATTATCGTCAAATAAAATTAGGTATTAAAGGTGGACAGTTTGAGTTTTATTATTTACCAATTATTGAAACAACAACAAATGAAGTTCAAGGTTTTTCTTCATTTGTTAGATGGAATCATCCAACTTTAGGTGTACTACCTGCAAGTAAATTTATTCATGTCTTAAATCAATCGGGAGATTTATATTGGTTAAGTCTACATGCGCTTGAGACAGCTTGTACTGAAATTAAAAAATTATCGACAATATTTGGCGCCAATATATTTATAAACATTTTCATTGGTGAACATGAACTTTCTAAGAAAAACATCGTAAGGGATTTTAAGAAAATTATTAAAAGTCATAGAATTGATTCTAAGCGGATTATTTTAGAAGTTCCTGAAAATGTTGTTTTAGGAACAAAAGATGATGAAAACTTCCAAACACTTTCAAAACTAAGAGAAATCGGCTTTTCAGTTGTAACAGATATTTATGGTGTTTCTCCACAAGAACTTAAACGTATTAGTGAAAGAAAGATAGAATACTTTAAGATAGGAAACCCGTTTGTTCTAGATACTGAAACAGAAATCACTAAAATGTATTTGCATCTAATGAAAGATTTAGCAGTTGCTAATAATACTAGAATTATCGCAAGTAAAGTAGAAGATATTAAGCATTATAAATTATATGAAGAAGCCAATATTACTTTAATGCAAGGTTATTATTTTACAAAACCACAACCAACACATAAATTAGCAGATTGGAAAGATGAATTTGAAAAGTTGCATGTTAAAAAAGAAATTAAAAAAGTAGTAAAAGAAAATATTGAATCTCAAAAAGAGATTATCGAAGAAAAACCTGAGGCAAAAAAAGAATTAGTAGAAGATGTTTTGGAAATTGAAGAGACTTTGGATTTCGAACTTGACTTAGATTTAGACGATGATTTCGACTTAGAAGAAGATTTAGAAGAAAAAAATTTTGAGGATGAAGAAAAAAAATAAAAAAAGTCTTGACAAATATTTTTAAAGTGATAAAATGAAAATGAAAAAGGCAAACATAGGGCAATCTATGGACGCAAAACTATAGGGACTATTAAATAGTTAGCCAGTTACCAAAAAAAAATAATTGAAAAAGGCAAACATAAAGAAATTTATGGACGCAAAGCTATAGGGACTAAAAAAGTCAGCCAGTTACCACTTATTTTTAAGGGTACTGGCTTTTTTATTTTCTTGAAAGGAAACGTGCAAGTGAAAACTGATCCATTATTTAATTTGAAACAAAAAAATAGGTTATCAAGAGAAAAGAAAGTAACACTTGGTTTAATTATTACAGGTATTCTTTCATTTTTAGTGGTATTAGTTACAATTTATGGACAATTCACAGGAACGTTTTTAATTAAATTAACAAGTGCCGCAGAGCGAAAGGGTATTTTACTAGCAACTGATCATGGTTTTGAATCAGAAACAGAAAAATTAGTTTTAAATCCAATTAGTAATGTAGAAGATATTTTAGAATCGAATATTGTTAGAATTGAAGAAATATTAGCCTCTGAAGGTGGACAATATGAAGATCCAGATGGAAATAATTATTATATCGCTTATACTTTCTTCGTTAAAAACTCTGGTCGAGAAGTTATTGATGTTAGATATGATTTAACGTTATTAAGACAACATAAACGTTTAGGAGAGGCACTTGCGGTAATTATGTATATTGATAATTTAGATGGAACTCCACCTGAAAAAGAGATTTATTATAAAAAAGAAGGCTCTAATTTATTAGGTGCAAAGAGGTTTGAAAACTTTGAAGTAGATGAAGTGAAGAAAATTACAATAATCACATTTATTGATGGTCATCGTTCAAATCCAGAGATGTTAGGTGGAGCAGTTAAGATTCAATTAGTATTTACTGTTGAAACTGCTGATGAATAGAATGGAAGATATTATGAAGAAAATAATTATTTCTTTCTTAACACTTGTTTTATTATTTATGTCACTAGGAACAGCAACATACGCTTGGATAACTATGGCGAGAACTAATATTATTGATGAAATCACAATTTACGCTACACTTGGAGCAGACCTTGAAATTTCATTAGATGGGGAAAATTATTATAGTGAGTTACCGGCGAGTTTGTTATATGAAAACATTGAAAAATCATGTTTGTTAGAAGTTACAACTTTAGATGGAATAAACTTCCATCATCGTGAAGAAGATGTTAGAGTTGAAAAAAATAGAGATTATTTAAGTTTTGATTTCTATATTAGAACCGATTCAATTAGAGAACATGAAGTATATTTAGCAAACAATATCTCTAATGAAATTAGTTATGAAGATGTAGGAAAAGAAGGAACTTATATAATTTCTAGAGGTGTTAAATTTAAATCACCAATTACATTTTTATATGATATTGATGATATAGTTGAGGCTGGAGAAATAAGAACATACTATGCCAGCAAAGCTGTTAGAATCTCAACTATTACAGAAGTAGATGGTGAAAAAAGAGTTAAAGTTTTTGATTTAAGCGGTGATGAGCATCGCGGTTATGCAAAACCATATGGAGCAACTTCTTATTTTAATACTAGGTTTAACACAGAACTAGTACTACCAGAAGAAGGACCAAAAACATTTTATAAACTTTCAGAGTTTGAAGAAGATGCCCCATTTGCGTTAGATGACACATCACACATTTTATCCCTAACTGAAACAATGGAAGTAGATGGAAAAACTTATTATTATGGAAAAGTTACAGTTAACATTTGGCTTGAAGGTTGGGATGCGGATTTGTTTGATTCGGTTTTAAAAGACCGTATTAAAATACAACTGCAATTTAAAGCAGTAAGAAAATGAAAAAATAGTTTAAAAAAAGAAAAGGAAAGAGAGGATTAAAAACTATGAGAAAATTTTCAAACAAAATGGTGTTATCAGTATTAACACTAGTATTATTGGTTGTTGCGTTAGGCACAACAACATTTGCGTGGTTCACAGTAGGTAATACTGTAACAGTAGAAAGCTTCCAAACAGAAGTTAAAAGTGCATACGGACTAGATATGCGTTATATGTTAGCGGATGGTGAAACACCAGCTACTGGCTCTGATTGGGTAAGATCAATTTCTGGTACTGATATGCTTACATATCTTGAACAAGACTATACTACAGAAGTATGGACTGATTTCAAATTAGACGAAGTAACATCAGTAGATGGTAAAGTATTCAAGAAAATCGGTTTAGATTATCAACTAGGACCAGATTTAACTAGAACAGATGGTTATATTGAATTTAAACTACAATTTAGAACTGCAGAAGCTGACCAAAGTTTAGCCTGGACATCAGCTGTAATAACTTCTGAAGGAGTACCTTGGACACCTGGAACAACTTTTAATAAAGTAGGTGGCGGTGAACAAGGATTAACAGAAGCTACTTATTATGCAGCAGGAGCAACAAGAGTATCTGCAACTGGAACTGAAACAATTGTTTATGAAAAAGTAACAGGTGCTGATAATGCGGCGGTATTAAGTAAAAATCAACCAAACTGGACAGCTGGAGCTCATGATTACTATAAAAAAGTTATGAATAAAGATTTATCAACTATTTATGGTAATCCTAATTATGCTAGTAATCCAAGCGGCCATTATGAAGCGGCAGAAACAGTTACTGCTTTAAATAATGCAAGTAAATTAGGCGCATTAACTGCACCTGCTTTAGCTGATGGATATTACTACATAACAGTAACAATTAGAGTTTATCTTGAAGGTTTTGATTCTGAAATGTTTGATGCTATCTTAGAAGATAAATTATTTGTAGAACTTGGATTTACACTTGTACCTACTGTATAATCTCTCTTAATATATATTGATGGTCGTTGCGGGTTTAAATGCCCGCGACCATCAAAATTATATTTTATTTGCTTAAATAAATAAAAGTGTGATAAAATATAATATAAGAGAAATTAAGGAGCAGGTTATGGAACAAACACAAACATCTAGCATGAAAGAAAAAACAATTAAAGTTTTAAAAATTGTTGGACAAGTTTTTTATTACTTATTAATTGTTATTATACTAACGTTTTCAATTATTACGATTGCGGCAAGAGAAGTAGATAAAATACCTAATTTATTTGGAAGAGGCTTTTTAGCCGTTCAAACTGATTCGATGAGCGGTCCTAATAAAGACTCGTTTGATGCTGGTGATTTGATTTATGTGAAACTACTTTCAGATAAAGGTAGAGAAAAATTAGAAGTGGGAGATGTTGTCACTTATTTTGATAAAACCATAAAGGCTCTTAATACTCACAGAATTGTTGAAATAAATGGTACTGGAGATGAGATGACTGTGGTTACACAAGGTGATAAAGAAGGCCTTGGTAGAGACCGTGAAAGATTAGCAGATGAAATGTTAGCTATTTATACTGGAAAAACTCGTGGTCTAGGGAATTTCATTTCATTTTTAAACACAAGATTAGGATTTGGGCTTGTGATAGTTTTACCAGTATTAGCATTATTTATTTTCCAAAGTGTTAGAGTATATTTATTATATAAAGAAAAGAAAACAGCCACAGAGGCTATTGATATAGAAGCTGAAAGAGAAAGAATTAGACAAGAAATTCTAGAAGAAATGGCTGAAAAAGAAAAAAAAGATAAGTAAAAACATTAAACTCCCCCTTTAGAATGTTGAGGGCGAGACATGATTGAATTTGTAAAATATTACATAGACTTTTTAAGAACTATAGCAGAAAATATCGTAGAGTTTTTTAAAACTTTTTTTGGGGCGTTTTGGAAATTGTTTTTCTTAGACGTGGGCGGATATTTTAATAATTTATCTAGATTTAGTAATAATTTTAACTTTTTAGATTGGATTGCTGCTGTTGTTATAACTACACTTAATATTGCGTTTGTTGCTTTCTTATTCATCAAGTTATTCCAACTTGCAAGAAAATACATTAAGTTTAATAGAACAGAAATTTCCAAAGATAAGTTGAATAAGGAAATTGCCGTATTAAGTCAAAAACTTGTTGAAGCCAATGATGAAAAAAATAAAATATTAGCATTAAAAATGGAAAGTATTGGTCTTGTACCAGAACTTGCAAGCCAATATAAGGGTAAAAAAGAACCTAAAGAAAAAATACCTTCTAGATTCACTAAATTAATTGAAGTTGATGAAGAGTATCAAGATGGTGTTTTTCCAGCTATTATGAGTGAATCTGATGAAGTATCATTAAAAGAATTAGTTCAAAGATTTATTAATTATTCAGCTTCACAATTAAAACTATATTATGAATTTGATGTGATAGCACCGTTCTTTGCGGGTTTGGCATCAACTAATTTAATTATATTAGAAGGTATTTCAGGAACCGGTAAAACATCACTTCCTTATGCAATGGGTAAGTTTTTTAATCATGATGCGGATATAATTTCTGTTCAACCTTCTTGGAGAGATCGTTCAGAGATGATTGGTTATTTAAATGAATTTACAAAAAAATTCAATGAAACTGATTTTTTAAAGGCGTTATATGAAACTAACTATCGTGACGATCTTAATTTTATTGTATTAGATGAGTTAAACTTAGCGAGAATTGAGTATTATTTTGCAGAATTTATTTCTGTAATGGAAATGCCAAGTCCAGAAGATTGGTTAATCGAAGTAGTTCCATCATCACAACCAGGAGATCCTAAAAAACTAATCAACGGGAAAATTTTAGTTCCGCAAAATGTTTGGTTCATCGGAACCGCAAACAAAGATGATTCGACATTTACAATTACTGATAAGGTTTATGACCGTGCCGCTATTATTGAAATGAATGTAAGAACAGAAAAAATAGATGCACCATTAACACAACCTATTACTATGAGTTATGAGTATTTAAATAATTTATTTGAAGTAGCGAAAAGTGAATACTCACTTTCTGCAACAGCATTAAGTGATTTAGATAAATTAGATGAATTTATTACAAGTAAATTTAGAATTACTTTTGGTAATAGAATCTTAAAACAAATTAGAGAATTTGTTCCAGTTTATGTCGCTTGCGGAGGAACTGAGAGAGATGGACTTGACTATATGTTCGCAAGAAAGGTATTAAGAAAACTAGAAAGTTTAAATATTCCTTTTTTAGTAGAAGAAATTAAAGAGTTAATCACTTTACTTCAAAAGATGTATGGTAAAACTGAATTTAGATATTCAGTCGAATATTTAGAAATGTTATTAAGACAAATTTAAAATATGGAAAAAAAAAGAATTGAAGACACTTTAACATCATTCTATGAAGAATATAGAGATGAAAATGCCGAACTTTTTGAAAAAGACATATTTGCTCAAAGTATGCTTAAAGCAATTAAGTCAGGTGATAAAGAATTAATTCATAAAAACGTTAAGGAAACTAAAGTTTTTGATGAAAAATGGATTGAAACACTAGAGTCATATTTCCCATCAATTGATTTAATTATGCGTAATCCTAAATCAGGATTAAAATATGAAGATGAAGTGGTTGCGATTGAAAAGGCAAGAAAAGTAGATGCGAAATCAATTAGACACCTATCTGCCAACACGCATTTAATTAAAGAAGTAAAAGGGGAAGATATTAGACCTAAAAAGATTTTAACAACTTACTCTGAAATAGATTATCAGACTTATGAAAATAGGATGGTGGCATCATTAATTGACCGCTTGTTTTATTTCGTAAGATCGCGTTATGAAGTTATTAAAGAGTTTGGCGATTCATATCAAAATAAAACTTTATCATTTAAGGCAGATTTTCCTTTAAATGAAGTTAGACTGTCTTTTGATTTAAAACTTAATATTAAAGAAGAACCAGAAGATGCAAGTATTAATAAATATAACCACGAAATATTAGAGCGTGTTAAAAGACTAGAAATATTAGTATCTGGGTTTAAGAGATCTAAATTTATGGAAGCATTAAAAAGTGCTCCTAAAGTTAGAACACCAATTATGAAGACCACGGCAATTATGCAAAACCCAAATTATAAGAATTGTTATATGTTGTGGTTGTTTTTAGACCGTTATAACACATTAGCATTTGAAACAGTTATCGAAGAAAAAGATATGAGTTTAGATGGTGAATATTTAGAAAGTGTTTATAACAATATGATTGTTGGTCTTTCATCAATTCTCTACTATCAAGAACAAAGAAGACAAGAATTTAACATATTTGATAAAATTAAGAAGGCTAAATCTATCAAGGTAATTAAAGATTTAGATGTTAACCCTTTTTTAGAAGAAGATATTGACATAGAAGATTATTCAGTCAATCAATTTTACTTAGAACAAAGTAGAAAATTATTTGAACAAGCCCTAGAATATCATGAATCTACTTCAAGTACTCATGAAGTAGCTTTAAGAAAGGCCTTAAGGGAAACATTAGAATTTAGTAATGCTTTATATGAAGATTTCTTTGAGTTCCAAAAAGAAGATGATATTTTTAGAAGATTAGTTGATTCATTAACTCCTGAAGAAGAACTAACGCAACTTCGTGAAATGGCGAAGGTTGCGAAAATCATTAGAGAAGTTAAAGAGGTGGATTATCGCAAGAGCGTAGCATTTGAACGAAGACTGTTAAATCGTATCGCAAAATTAGACCAACACTTTATTAATCACTCTAAACGAGGCATTTTATCATTTGTTGAAATGCAAAAAGAAGAAATGACACTTAAAAATGAAAAAGAACGAAGTTTAAGAGAAGCGGAACTTCTAAGTGAAGAAATTAAAAAGACTCAAGAGACAAATATTGAATTGGCTAGGTTAGCTAAATCTGTTGATAGACAATTTAAGAAGATAGAAAGAGATCACAAGCGTAACTTAAGAAGAGCTTTAAGAGAACTTGAAAGAGAGCTTAGACAAGTTCATCAAACAAAAGTTAAAGAAATTGAAGAAAAACATCAAATAGTAATTGATAATATTGAAAAAGAACGTAGAGAAAGAATTGAAGCATTAACTGCAAAATTTGTTTTAGCTAAGGAAAGGCTAGCTGCTGAAGAAGCGATTAAGTTAAAAACTAAAAAAGAAATAGATGAACAAATTTACGCACAAGAAATAGAAACATTAGAGTTAAAGAGTTTAGAAGAACAAGAACGCTTAAAGAAAGAATATGTTATCACTGAAAAGGAATTAAAAAAAGAAACTAAAGAACTTACAAGAAAGAGAAAATCTGAAGATAGTATTGCGGTTAAGTTTATAGGTAGTAAAAAAGTTGATATAACCTTATTTGGTTCTTCACCAAAAATAGCCGAATTATTAAGCAAAAAGAAAAAGAAAGGTAGTACTTTATTAAGAGTTATTAAGAAGAAAAAATTCTAACTTCAAATTTAAAGGAACAGTAATATGAAAGTAATTAAAAAGACATTTAAATATGTATCAATTGTTATTAGCGCTTTAATATTTGTTTTAGCGATTATTACAGTATTATTATCTGTTCAAGCAAAAAAAGAAAATAAAATGATGTCTTTTTTTGGTTATTCTTATTCGGTTGTAGCGTCTCCATCAATGGAACCTGAAATAATGACCAAAGAAATAATTGTAATTAAAAAAATGGATTTTGATTCGTATTTAGAGAAAGCCAAAGTTAATGAAGATGTTTTAGTTTATTACTCTAATACTTATAAACGTTTTATTGTTCACGAATTATATGAGATTCAAGAAGAAGGACTTTTATTAAAAGGCGTAAATAATGATTCTCCAGATATAGAATTAGTCACCAAAGATAATTTTGTCGGGAAAGTTGTTATGCATGGGGGAGCATGGTTTGGTAACATTTTACTTGGCTCAAGATTTATTATTGTTTTCGTTTTATTAATATTTTTAGTTTTTGTAATATTAAGCGAAGTTCTTAAAGTTATGTTAAAAAAAGAAACTAAAAATCCTAAATTAAGTAAAACAGAAGACGAAAAAATCAGACAAGAAATACTTGAAGAAATAGAAAGGGAAATGAAACAGTGAAAAAAAGGATAGTACCATTTATTTTTCTAGCACTAACATTTGTCTTACTTACAAGCGTTGTGTATGCTTGGTTTTCAACAGGTATTGATGTTAAAACAGAATTAATATCAGTTAATGTGGGAACAAACCAAGTAGAAACTCATCTTTTTGTTCAAAAACAAGGTGAAGAAGAAGTATTAATTACTAACCAAGCTCAATTAGCGGAAATTCTTAAAATGGGAATACCTAGTGATGAATATGTATTTAGAATTAAAATTGTAAATCATATGAGTAATACCGCTACCGCAAGCATTATAGTTAATGATATTACTAGTACTCCTGATATTGGCTTTTCAGGAGATTTAAAAGATGCATATCTTATTAAAGATCTTAATGTGAAAGTGGTTAGGGAAGGTTTGCCTATTGAAAATTTATACCTAACACCAAATTCTCCTACACAAGGTGTTGGGGTTGATGGTCAAGTATTAAGTGTTAGTAGGATTAATAATGTTATAGTTGATAATAAAATAGTTTTAGCTAACAATATTTTGATTGCGTCTGGTGAGGCAATCAATATAAAAATAACTTTAGCTTTTGATTCAAATATTGTTAGCACAGAGTATCGTGGACAAATGATATTTAATGAATTTAGAATTGTAATAGGAGAGTAGGTATGAAAAAACAAACAACAATTTTGATTGTTTCAATAATAGCATTGTTAGTGACAATCATTTTTGTTTACGCACTTTATATTGATACTAAAACTACTCCTAAAATAACATATAAATCTGGAAAAGTTGTTTATAATTTAGAAGGAAGCACTGTAGAGGGAAAAGTAGTTCCGGGACAAAACTTAATTAATACTCCATATACACTTACTAATAATTCAACAGTTGATAGTCAACTAAGAATAAAACTACTAATTACTTTAGATGATGAAGTACTATCATACAATGATGAACGGATAGAGACAGATGTTTTATTAGAACCGACATTTATTTTAGTAGAGGGTTATTATTATTATGGTGGAGTAGATGGGATACTTTTAAGCACTAATACAACACCAATTACAATTATAAGCCAACTTATTTTAGATGGTAATTTTGTTAAAAACAATTATGGTAATAATCCTGAAGACAAGGATTATTCCAATAAAAACATTAACATTAAATTTATTTTTGAAGCTAAACAAGCCGATCATGTTACTTGGCAAATATTAGGTGAAGAAGATATTGACTTTACAACTGGACTTGAAAGGACTTAAATGAATAAAAAAACACATAAAAACTTAATCATTCAAGTAATTGTTTTAATTGTAATGGGAATTATTTTCATCTCCTCTGTTTTTGGTTGGTTTGCCACAGGACATAAGAATCATGTTGTTATTTTTACAACAGGAAACTTAGAAGCAGAAGCAACTCTTTATCAAGCAGATGACCCTGATTTTGATGGTGTTTTCTTGGATTCTGATTATCAGGTGAAAACAAGTGATATATTAATAGAAAATGTCGTAAGTAACCAAATATACAGCTTTAAATTAGTTGTTAAAAATAAAGGTACACTACCAGGAAGTTTAACGATTAATTTAAAAGATATCTTATTTTTAGATGATAATAACAATCCAAATGCGACATTTAATCAAGCATTTGAATTAAAGTATTCAAACCTTAATGAGACAACTTATACTCATCATGAATTATCATTTCCCACAAATAATTATGAAATAGCTTTAAAAAATCCTTTAAATACTGATGAAGAAGTAGTATTATTATTTCAAATTATTGTTGGAAAAAAATTAACAAACGCACATTATGGATTTAAGTTTTCAATTTCAACGATTGAAGTGAAACTTGAACAACTTTCTTAATTAAACAGAAGAAAAAGGTGAATTTCTTGAAAAAAATTTGGTATAAAATAGTATTATCTTTAATTTTAGTTGTACTTTTAAGCGTTACCTTAACTAGCGCTTATTTAACCGATTCTAAAACTAAAGATGATACATTAACAATAGGTTATTTAAAAATTCAAGAAATTCAAGTTTATTTTGAAAAAGATGGTAGCACACTTCCTGCAACATACGCTACCACTATTGATGGGCGTGATAAAGTTGGTGTTTATGAAATAAATATTACTAATCCTAATGACATGAAATTTATTAAAAATGTTAGAGTAGATATTTATATTATTAGTAATGTCGATGCTTATTTAAGGGTTAAGTTAAATGAACAAATTATAAGAAAAAAAGCTAACTATTTAGGTGATTTAACAGAAACTGCAATTACACATGAACCAACCTTTTTTAACTACGACGAGACAAAATGGTATAAACATGAGAGTTTAAATCCATATGATACATATTACTATTACATGACTAAAACAAAGCAAGAAGATCCTTTAAAGATTTCTTTTGTAATACCTTATGATACAACGCAAGATTATAGTGCATATACAGATGGACATGTTTTACAATTAGGAATTGAAGCTAATTTAGTTCAAGCTAATTATGGTGGTCCTTTACATAACTGGGGCTTAGCAAACCCACCTTGGGGAGGCGAGTGGTAATGAAAAACATTAAAAAGATATTTATTTTAATTACAGCAGTAGTGTTTTTATTCACTATTTTTAATGTTTCAAATATAAATAAAAAAGATAACTTAAAAGCAGAAGGCTATCTTAAAAGTGTTGATTTAGGAGCGGAATTAGGATTTGAAGAAATAGTTGATCCTTTTTTGTTAACATCAAATTATTTATCTTATACTGAGTTTAAAGCAACTGTTGCGACACCAACCGCAACAGCAAGCGATATTCTTCAAATAAAAACAGAAGGAAAGAAAATTAGATTTGATAATGCAAATGAATTATATCAGTTTTCAGTTGATGTTAGTGCTTTTATAGATAAAAATTATTCAAATAATGGAACACAAACAGAAAGAGTTCATGCGTTATTAAGTTTAGATTATGTTTTAGGTAATGATATTGATTACTTAGATACGCAAGGAAAAGCCTTTATTCCAATTGGCTATAATTATGATGATGATATTTCACATCACTCAGCAACATTTACTGGCTCATTTGATGGTCGTGGTTTTGAAATTAAAAACCTATTTATTACTGATTATGATGGTTTAGTTATTAAAGAAGAAGAAAGAGATATTATGGTTACACCATATTATTCAATGTTTTCTTTTAATAGTGGAGTAATTAAAAACTTTGGTTTGTTAAATCCTCACCTCGCATTAAGAATTCCTCATGACGCAATTACTAAAGCGAGCCATATAGTTGGTGAAAACATGGGGACTGTTGAACATGTTTTTGTTGTTTATCAAGGTAAAGAAGCAGGAATTATAATGAACACACCAGCAGGTCAAACAACATCTTCCTATGAAGCGGCAGGACTTGTTTATTCGAATAAAGGTACGTTTAAAGATGCCTATTATGCTGGTGAATTTGTGGTTAATAAGACAGTTATTAAAAACTTTAATGTTCAACCAGTTCTTTATAAAAATGAAGGTGGAATAGTTGCATCATTAGTTTATGATTCAACGATATATAAACTAAATATAATCATTGATGGTCAACCATTTGATGTTACACCGGTTAATAGCCTTAATACAGGCAAAACCACAACTGAACTTAAGACAAATGGTCTTGATAATAGCTGGTTTTATTATCCGAATTTTCGTTATCCAGCACAATTCGGATTAAATAAAGACATTAATAATAATTTAATAATTAGTAATGCAGTAGAATTTATTTACTTTAATAAGTTAATTTTGTTAAATTATTATGATGCTAATAATATTTATTATCGTAATCATAACTATATATTTACAAGTAATGTTGATTTAAGAGAAGTTGCTAATAATGCTTATGTGACTCCAAAACAAAAAGTTTCAAGTAAAATTGATGGAAACAATTTCCATCTTGGATATATTAATATTCAAAAAGGCTTAATGATAAACGAAGACTACTACTCTGGATTGTTCAGTGTTTTTGGTGGTGAGTTATTAAATATTACAATTAATAAAGCCTTAGTAGATTTACAAAGTTGTTGTCCAGCTCCAAAATTAAATTGTCATACTGGTTTAATTGCGGGAACACTTGAAAATGCAAAAGTAGAAAATGTTAAAATTGACGCTAGTGTTTCTCTTGGAACAAAATCTCCAGGTTCAATGAATTTAGGTATTATTGCTGGTGATGGTTATGGTTTAATTAAAGATACTTATATTAACGGAGATTTAACCGCAAACACAATTACCGACTCAACTGATTTAACTAGTATTAGTTACGCTATTGGTGGTGTGATTGGCAGATCAACTATGAATCAAAAACTAACATTAAACCGTGTTTTATATGTTGGAGATATTAAAGGACCAACATCAAATCACACTGAGGCTATTCAAAATCTTACTGTTTATTTAGGTGGAGTAATTGGTCATACGTTTAATACAATTGTAAAAGATGATTATTATAAGATTATGAATGCTGGAGTTATTAAACTAGAAGAATTAAATGCTAATAACTTAACTTACTATACAGGTGGTGTAGTTGGTTATAGTGAAGGTAGAGCATACACTTTAAGTGACAATAATAGAAACTGGTATCATAGAGGAACGTTTATTAATAATATTGCGAATATTAACACAACTACTAAAAAAGTTTATGTAAGTGGTGTTGTTAATGCTAATCATATTGAAAAAACAGAGTTTATTGGCTTACTTAATGAACATTTAGAAATAGAATATGAAAGCCAAACATATTTAAGAATGTTAATTGATAAAACTTACAAAAATAGTGATTTAGTTTTCACACCATTAATTAATTCATTAAGTACTTATGGAATAACCGTTTCACAGTCAATTAATAAAGGTAATCAAGAATTTGATTATTTTGTATCATCATCTGGCATTATTAGAACTAGTGGACCAAGTTTGTTAAGATTTGTAGAAAACCAAGGTAATGTATTATTTGATGGTTTTTCACATGATAGTAAAATGGTTGTAAGTGGGATTACACCAAGTGAAAACGTTGATTATTTAAACGTTATTAATAGTGGTGATATTACACTTCAAAACATAACAAATACAACAACATCTACAACTCAATATTTTAATAGTTCATCTGATACATCTATTAGAGTAAGTGGTATTACAGAAAAACTAACAACTGATAGATATATGAAAAATAGTTATAATGAGGGAAAAATAATTGTTGCGAATATTAGCCTTACTAGAGCTAATTTATATGTTGGTGGTTTAGTTGTAGAAAATCAAGCAGGAGACTTACACAATCAAGATGCTAGCACAATGCCAAAGGCAACAAAAGGTATAATTAATAGTATTAACTATGGTGATATTACAACAACAAAAACAAGCGTCATTCGTGGTATTGCTGGTAGGGGAAATGCCTTTGTTGGTGGAATAAGTAGTTTAAATAGAGGGTCAATTCAAGACACTATTAACTATGGTAGAGTTACAATTTATAATAAAAGCACAACATCTTCAGTAACGTTCGCCCCAACGACTAGTTCATATGAGGCAGGAATAGTTACTGCTTATGATGCTGGTGTTGTTGTTGGAGGAATTACGGCAACAATTACATCAGGAACATCAAGAGTATTTGACACGTCTAATAGTGGAGATATTATTGGTGTTTCTAATCACTTTGTTAGAAGTGGTGGAATTGTTGCGCAATCATTAGCAAAAGAAATAGAGGCAGGGAGAATATATGCATCCAATGAACCCTTAATCACTACAATCGCAGATTCAATCCTATCAAACGGTATTAACTATAATAATGTTTTTTCAATAACAAGTAATATTCAGGAGTATCCTACTAGAAGTACTACCCAAAGATTTCGTATTAACATTTCTAGTGCTTATGATACTGACCATGATCAAGACGATCAACGCACGTATTCTACAACAACCGGAACGGCGTACCGCCCTGGAATTAATGCATCAGCCGGTGGTGTTATTGGTTATGGATTAAGTAAAATGAGAAGAATGATTAACCACGGAAGAGTTGTTTCAACTGATGTTGCGGGTGGAGTTGTTGGAGCTACATATGCTATTGGAGGTAGCAACTATCCAGAAACATATGTAAATATTGACACTGCAATTAATTATGGTGAAATTAGGGCTTATAAAAAAGGAAGTTATACTAATTTTGATACAATTGATTTCAATGTTACTTCAATAGAAAGTTATTTATATGGGGTGAATGATCCGTTTATTTTTCCTAATATATCTGATGAATTAAAACGATTGCTTCCACAAAGTAAACGTGGTATTGGAGGCGTTTTTGGGCGTTTACAACGTGGCGGAAACGGAATAATGATAGGTTATGGAGCAAATGCTAAGTTTGACTTCGTTGTTAATATGAATAAAGATGTCGATTTAATTGGAAGAATGGATCAAACTTATAATTATTCTTATACTTCTCCAGCATTTGATTTTAGAGATGCTAAATATTATAGTGCAAGAGAAAATGATACAACAAGTGTTTCATTAACGGGATTTTATTTTTACACCACTAGAGATTTTCAATCAGCAACTTCAACAGAAGTCAAATACACTAAAATAAGATATATTGAATATAATGAAGGTAATACAAGATACCGTCAGTACCAAGGCTTTGGAACTACTATAACGAGGAGTAACGCATATAACCGGGGAATATTCCATGTCGTGGGTATAGCCGCGCAAGTTGAAGGTGATGGAATGTATTCTAGAGATGGAACTCTTGTTAGCCAAACTACTACACCTGAATGGCATAATCTTCAACCTAGAACATCTGTAGGAGAAGCAAATCCGGATTTAGGAACTGCATATTTCCCACATGAAAATGGAGTAACAATACCAGAAAGAAGTTTTGTTGGTGGTGTTTCTTATAATCCTTATGAGGAGTATAGTTACTATAATGTTAGTGGTCCTTGGTGGAATCGTACATATGAATATGGTAGAACAAAATTTCTTAGACCAAAAGAGGTTCCATGGATTTCAGAAAATACAGAAATAGATATTGATGCGATTGATGTTTATAATCCAGCATTTGAAATGAGAAATGAAAAAACAATTTTATCAGATGGACAACCAATTACATCATATATTTCTTATGCGACAAATGAAATATTAGGTCAGAGTTTTAAGCCAGTTAAACCTGATGGAATGTATGTATTAGCATCATCATCTGGAAGTATTTATGGTTCTACTTTACCAATCAACACTAAATTAAATCAATTAGGAAAATTAGATGGTGAAAAACCATTTGATATTGATTATGAATCAACGGAACATCAAATATTTGAACCAGATACAGACCCTAAATATCAACAATATGTTAATTTGTTCCAAGTAGCATTAAATGATAAATCAAGACTTTTAACGACTAATCAAACATTAGCGTTTTTAGAAAACAATAGCGGTTATGTAGTAAATAATCCTTCTATAAATCATACCACGAGAGTAATAACTTTTACCTATAACATGGCACTTTTACATGAAAATCAAAATATAGTCAATTTTAGTGTTAATGATGCTGCATTACCACTAAGGGCTTTTATTGCGGCACCATATGATACAACAACTTGGCCTAACAAAGAATTATTTAGAGAAAACTTAAAAATTGAAAGCCTTACTTATCCAAATAGAGTTGCCTCACAAAATCATTATCCTCCTAACTTAACGTTTGATTTTTCAATTAATTCAGGATTTACATTTGCAGGAGGTAAATGGAATACAACAGGCACAGAAATAACTTATAATGTTGGGTCATTTAGAAGTTATTCAGAAGCGGCTCTTGCGGATGATTCACTAATGGATATTTTCTATACAGATTATGATATAGAAGTGAAATTTATTCAAGCACCAGCAACACCGACAATTAGGGCAATATCATATAAGTTAGACAATCAAGCAGCTGTAAATATTCCAATAAGTGCGGATTTAAATAATTACATTATCACAACAGAGTTTAATGAAAGTATAACGGTAAATCATCGCGATAGTACTGTTCCTAAAATATTAAATATCGGCTATGATTTTACAAATCAAATAAAGATTTATTATCTTGATGATAATAGTATTGAACACTTAGTTTTAAATGAATATTATCAAATTGAAAGTACTCCAGTTTATTTAAATGGAGCTAACCATGATTTTATTTCAACAATTATTTTTAGTGAAGAATTAAGAGGTGGAACATACTTAATTAAGTATAAATATTATAATAGTGATTCAGAAAAGATAATTCAAGTTACTAAGGCAAAAAGTGCTGATGCGAATATTGAGGAATTTAAACACGAAAATTCTATTTTACAGTATAACCCTTCTACAACCATTCAAACAACCATTCCATTTTTATACACAATTAATCCTAGTCAGTTATCAATTGAAACAACGACAGTCTCAAATGTAGCATATTTAGAAAATACGAAGTATTCAACACCATTTTTAGAAGTTCTTGAAATTTCACCGTTTTCTAAAATTGTCTTAATTACTAATGAAAAAACTTATATTGATGGATACGTTAGATATACAATTAGATATACAATTGAAGCTGAAAATGAAACACAAAAGATATACACTCATATTTTAGATGAAGAACATATCGCATTAACTTCTAAATATGTTGATGGTGTTATTACAGATGATGTGATTTTAAAGGCAGAAAGAGAAGCGAATTTAACTACATTTGGACTTTATTATTCAGATATTTTATTAGAATATCGACAAATATTTTATAATTTAGATAATACCGCTTTTGCATATATACTAGTACAAGAAGTAACCCCAAATGAAGGAATAACTTTCTTAGTTGAAGATTCTACATTAGATGTTTTAATGGATTATACAGTTGAACCCGGAAATTATACAGTTAATATTAAGTTTGTAAGAACTGAAGGTACAACTACACATGAAATTGATTTAGGTTCACAAGTGTTTCAAAAACTTGAAGGTACAAGAGCGTATTTAAATGACATAACATTTGCGGAAGACGAAATAGAACTTAGTGATCCAACAATTCATATTATTGACTCTTCACAAGAAACACCAATTGAATATGATAACAATAATACTAATATATTATTTAGAACATATAACGAAAGTTATAATCCAATTGTATTCTATGTTGGGATTAATTATGATGGTGCTGATTTAGCTAATGAAAAACACATTAGAATTATTGGTGAGATTGATAATGTTGATTTAACCTCTTATGCACCAAATATATTAGAATATTTACCAATTGGTGCGACAATAAGTAGACTTTATTATGAACTTGATGAATTTGATAATATAGTTTTAAAAGAGACAACTCCAATAGGTAAAGATGCGACACTACTAGAGCGTGAAACATTAAATGCCGATTATACTTTATATCCAAGAGATCAAAGTGAACCAGATGATAATAGTGAAGAAGACGTTATTATTACTTACAAGGTAACCTCCGAAGATGGCTTAAGTACAGTTTATTATTATGTTAGCGTCTTAGACGCCACCTATAACGTCACATTTATTTTTAACATATATTACATGGATAATGGAGTTAAAAAAACAATAAATTCAATTGATACTTTTAATACTATACCAATATTAGTTGAAGTATCTAATATTAATACAAACCTCTCATATGTTGAACCAGCACTTCAAGTTAGTCAGTTCCCACCATTTACAACCATTGTCAACTATCAAAACCAAATGAGAATGTATTACCAGGCAATTCCAGTTAACCAAGAAAGTCACTATCGGTTTAGATTCGCGAGAAATCAAGCGGGATTCTTCTTATTTAATGTTGACTTACCTAATAATTATACATACCAAATAGAATATAATGGTGTTGAGTTAAATGATGGTTCTAATTATGTTGCGGGAGCAAAAGGAAAGTATTTCTATATTAACTATGGTACTCGTACAAGAACTAGAAGGCTAGACATTATTATTTATGATCAAGACTATAGTGGTGGATGGGGCTTACAAGATAATGATAAGACTTATCATCCATAAAAAAACAAAAAAACGGCTTAACAAAGCCGTTATTTGTTAGTTGGTGGAGATGACGGGATTTGAACCCGTGTACAAAACTAAACTGCTCTACACTTTCTACATGCTTAGTTCTTCAATTTTATTTAATCAAGTGATTATGGAAGAACACATTATCAAATGACGAGTCCTGTTAATTCGTCTATATTCTTATGACTGCAGAATATAGATATATCTTACTTACTGTACTTTAAGATAAACTGTAAGAAAGTTTAACATAAAGCTGCTGCCTATTCTTAGGCTGCAAAAGCAAAATTATTGTTTCCGGTTATTTTGAAAACCTCGTGTGTTTTTAGTTGCACCACCAACGCATGCTTATATAGTCAATATAATCCTGGCGAATCCATAAACATCCCCAAGCAGAAGTATTATATAAAATAATTAGAAAAAATGCAACTTTATTCATTAAACCACAAGTTTATTTACAATAAAGGGTCAATAAATTATATTGTTAATAAGTTATAACATTAAGAGGCAAAAAGGAGAGGATAAATTATGGACGTTGATAAGGAAATGTTAGCAATGGAAAATGAAGACTGGCATACTTTTGATGAGTATGATACAGTAATACTTACTGATATAGCGCCAGCGAATGTAGTTAAAGATTATAACGATGAAGTGCGCTACTGGACTTTTTATTTAGGTAAAGATTATTATGTGTATCCACAACAATTTTATGAAATGAGAATGCGCATAGGTTACACTTTAGAAAAGATATTAGAAGAAATGAAAGAAATCTATACAAAAGAACAAGTCATAAAATGGGAGGAAAATTTAAAAAAATGAGTTTAAATATGAGATGTAAACCACTTTTAAATTTTAATTATATTGTTGAACATCAATATAATAATTTAATCGAGGATAAGGAGATTTTTGTAGGTGATAAACCTTATAATTATCAAGATATATCCCTTGAAATGAAAAAAGTTGTTTTAGAATCTAAAGATGTAGATTTATTTATAAGAATCAAAGAAAAAGAAGCAAAAACTAAAAAAAACAATCACTGAAAGATAAAAAGAAAACTTAAGAAAAAAGATAAGAGTTGAGGAACAATACTATAAAACCAGTGATTGTGGAATGATTTTACAGTTTTTTAATTTCGAGAGCAATAAAATGCTTGATTTAAAAACAAGGGTTTTAGAAGAAATACTAGATGGGAAATTACTTAGTGAAATTGAAGATTTAAATACTATTTTAGAAAACCATCTTGAAAATATATATAAAAGACGCTGATAAAATCATGTGTGTAATTGAATGGTAAGTTTTTAAAATGTTTATAATTAAAACAGCGCTTTATACGCTGTTTTTTTAGCATTTTCACCAAAGTAAAATAAGCATATTTTAAAGATATTGTTAATATTTGTTGACAATAAAAAAAGTTATTATATAATAATAATAGTTTGTTTAATATAATCTTACTTTATGTTTAATTATACTAAACAAAGTTGGTGATGAAATGGCTTTAACAAGTCATTCTATTTTAAAAATGTTTAATTGTTTTAAACGCTTAATTAGGAGGATAACTATATAAAGTCAAGTGAAAATGATTAATAAAACAGAAAAACCTCCAATAATAGGAGCGAGTTAA
>JAAZKC010000138.1 GCA_012800005.1 Acholeplasmataceae bacterium
CCCATTAAAAAGTAAGGGTTTGAAAATTCATCAAATTCAGTAATGTTTCTTGTGCCGCTTTCATGCATTCCATAAAGTAAGAAAGCTTCATTTTCTACTAGTGGAAACTCATCTTTAATATTAAAGAGATTAATTTTTACATGTTGTGCATATTCATACATTGGATTACCGATAATAAAGAGAAGTTCATTTCTTGCTTCATAAGCAAAACCAATCATATGATTACCTTCAATAAATTCAACGCGTCTGTATTTTTTATTATTGCTGATTGCGTATAAATATTTTTTTCTTATTGGTGAAACTTTTTTTAAATTATCTTTAATATCATGATTCATATGATTTAAGTAGTGGAACGCAAATTTATCAAATAATGCTAATTTAGCGTAGTATGGGTCATGTTCGGGTAACATGTACAGTTCGTTTTCTCTTGGTTCAATTCCTAAATTCATCGGTTGAGTTTCATAAACTTCTTGACCTGAGTTAATAAATGGAACTGTATTTGGAATGAACATATTCATTACTGTTAAAAATTTAGATAAAGTTTGACCACCATCTCTTGCGGCTAGACGCGGTGTATCATGAGTTTCTCCACAAGCGAATTGTTTAAGTGGGTATTTAGTAGACTCCAACATAAATTCATGTAAACCACCATACTTTAAGTCATACTCTAAAGCGAATCCATTTCCAATAATCATATTATAACCAAGTTTTTTAGCTTGTTTTGCATCATTAGGATTTAACATTTCTGCGATAAATGAAAAGTCATCATCAACTTCTAAAGCTTTATTAATAATCATATCGATAAGTTCTTTAGGTAATGCATGGCCCATATCGATTCTAGCACCATCAATTCCAAATTTCTTTTGATAATAAGGAATTACATCACTTAATGTTTCCCAAAGAGGCATGTTAGGTTTTTTTCCGTGATACATATTTGATTTAATTGTATCAAATAAAATATAAGGAGGAGTATTAGGATTATCTAAATACTTAATTGTTTCCTTTGGATGATCTAAATACATTCTAAAGAACGTTACATCAGTCCAAGGCGGTTGAATATCATTAATATGATCACTAAACGCTGGTGCGATAGTTAAGCCAAAATGTTTATCAACTAAATCTAAAATATTTGGATTACCTTTTTTATATTCACTAACGACTTTTTCCCATTTCTTTGGATTTTGTGTTTTTGGATCAAACTGGAATAATTTAATATGTTTTTTAACATTTTCCTCATTATAAACAGTTTTCATATATTTAAGTTCAGGACTAACTGTTTTTTCATAAATCTCTGTAACTTGAGGAGGACAATAAACTGCTAAATCTTTAGTCTTAATCCAATAAAACCACTCAGGGTTATCAATGATAAGCTCACTTTCAGTGGCGTTAGTACGTGGAATAATATCAATCATTACTCTAATATCTAATGTATGACAAGCCTCAACTAAAACTTGAAATTGTTCTTCTAAAGTCATATCATTTTCTACCATTGGATCTCCTAAATTAGGATCTAGTTTAAAAAAGTTAGAAACACTGTAAGGACTTCCTAATTCACCCTTTTTATTTTTAAGAGAGAATTTAGATATTGGTAGTAAATAAAGTGTATCAACACCCATTTCCTTTAAAAGAGGAAGAAGCATTAATGTTTTAATGAAAGTACCAGTTTCTTTTAAGTTATACATATTGTTTAAATCTAGTGAACCGTTTCTATCATGATCCCAACTAGAACTTGTGCGAATATGCATCGAATAAACAACACTTTTATTAATCCAATTTCCTTTTGTTGATTTAATGTTTCTAAGTTGAGATAAACTTTTGTTTTCTAACGGTTCATATTTGTTAAGTAAAACATTATCGATTAAAGAAACTAAAAAGTCATAGGGATTTACTAATTCTTCACCATTTCTAAGTTTAATACTTTCATAACCAAATAAATTAAACAAATTTGGGATTGCGTAATTTATTGGATATTTGGGTTTGTTTTTTACAAGAATTTCTCTTAATTTCAAAATATTCATAAACTCTTTTCACCTCTAAAAATATATTATATATTTTAATTATACACTACATAATAATTCAAAATGTGTAAAATGATTAAACCGGTAACGGTTACAGTTTCATTTTATAAAAAAGATGGAAAAATCCATCTATTTTAAAATTAAACTCTTACCAGTCATTAATATAGGTTTTTCTATGTCTAATAAATCTAACATTGTTGGTGCGATATCACATAGTGCGCCACCATCTTTAATTTTAATGCCCTTTTTAGTAATAATAATTGGTACTAAATTAGTAGTATGAGCGGTATGAGGATTACCATTTTCATCACGCATCTTTTCAGCATTACCATGGTCCGCAACAACTACCGCAACTCCCCCTAATGCTTCAATTTCTTTTAAGACTTTACCTAAACATTCATCAACAACTTCAACAGCTTTTGTTGCGGCAGGAATAGAACCGGTATGTCCAACCATATCAGGGTTTGCATAATTTAAAATCATAGTATTAAATGATTTAGTTCTTAATGCCTTAATAACTTCCTCTGTTAGCTCATAAGCACTCATTTCAGGCTTTAAATCATAAGTTGCTACTTTAGGTGATGGAACTAAAATTCTAGTTGACCCTTTTAATTCTTTTTCAGCACCACCATCAAAGAAAAAAGTAACGTGAGCGTATTTTTCTGTTTCGGCAGCTCTTAATTGCGTTAAGCCATTATCAGCAATTACTTCACCATATAAATCTTTTAAATCTTGAAGTCCAAAGGCAATTTCACTTTTAACAGTTTCTGCATAATGCATCATTGAAACATAAAAGATATTTTTTGGCATCTTTGATCCATCAAACTTAGCTTTACCTTCACTATAATAGTGTGGAACCTCTGCTAAATTAGTAAACGCGGTTGAAATTCTAATCGCTCTATCAGGACGGAAGTTAGCGAATATAATTGCATCATTATCTTTGATTAACCCTTTTTCATCAACTAAAAAAGGAACCATAAATTCATCAGTCACGCCAGCATCATAACTAGCCTTTATGCCTTCTTCAAAAGAAGCATATTTTTTACCAGTTCCTAATGTTAAATTATCAATTGCTTTTTGTAATCTATCCCAGTTATTATCACGGTCCATTGCATAATATCTACCACTCACAGTCGCAACTCTTAAACCACTTTTTGAGATATCTTCAACAAATCCTAAACCGCTTGTTGGAGGGGTATCCCTACCATCTAAGAACGCATGATAATAAGTTCTGTCAGCTAGTCCATGTTCTTTTGCGAGTTTATATAAAGCCACTATATGTTCACTACTAGAGTGAACTCCACCAGTTCCCGCAAGCCCGAAAATATGAAGTTTAGAGTTATACTTTTTCACATGATTAAGCGCATTTAAGAATGCCTCATTTTTAAAGAAAGAACCATCTTTAATTGCTTCATTTATTCTTGATAAACTTTGCCAAACAACTCTTCCCGCTCCTAAGTTTAGGTGGCCAACTTCACTATTTCCCATTTGGCCTTCTGGCAATCCTACATAAGTACCACTCGCATTTAGGGTATTATGAGGATAAGTTTTTAATAAATAATCCATTGTTGGTTTTTTCGCAAGTTCAACACTATTAAAATCACTTTTAGGTGCTAAACCTTGACCATCAAGAATTATTAATCCTACAAATTTCATAATTGTCACAACCTTTCTCACCTATTATAATACAACTTTTGTAAGTTGTGTCAAAGAAAAGGTTTTCAATTGTCATTTAATTATAAAGATGTTATAATTTTTCAAGGTGATTATATGAGAAAAAAACTAAAAAAACAAAAAATGATTGCGGAAATATTGCTAATATTAGGATTACTTTCCACTGTAACATTTACAATATTATTTATTAAAGAACCACTATTTTATTTTGGAATTATTGGAGGCTTAATTTTGGTTGTTTTTGGTAATGGAATTTTTAAAAAAGTAAAAGAAACTATTACAGAAGATTTAGTTCCAGAAGTTTACGAAGCAAACTTAGGAACAACATACATCCATAGACCACTTGAGGGATTTAATTCAGGCAATGTTTATCTAACAAACCTCTTTACCCCTCAAGATAGATTTTTTTCTTATGACTTAGTTAGTGGTGAAATTTATGGATTTAAATATAAGTTAAGTGAAATAGAATTTTTAGATACCAAAAAAGAATTAAAAAATTTTATTTTAAGTGATGTCTTATTTAAAGGATTATTTATAGAGGTAAATACTGAATCGAGAATAAAGGAAAGTATTTACATTGTTCCTAAAAAAACAACCCTTTATGATTATTTAGGAGAAGAACACTTAATTACATTTGATGGAAAGTTAAAAGAATATTTTAATGTTTTTTCCAAAAACAAAAAAGAAACCAAAAATCTAATAGAATCAGACTTTGGTAAAACATTAGAAGAAATAGTTAAAACATTTCCTGAAATGTATATCGCAATTAAAAAACACGCAATATATATTGGTATTAATTCAAGAAAAAACCCTTTAAGTGTAAGAATGTTTATGCGTCTTGATTTATCCTATTTAGATATATTAGATAAAGAATTGAGCGCAATTAAAGAAATTGTTTATTCCCTTTACAAAAAATAAAATAACAGTATAATAGAAGTAACTTCAGGGTGAGGCGAAATTCCTCAATCGGCGGTATAGTCCGCGAGCTTCGGCATGAACTGGTTAAACTCCAGTACCGACGGTATAGTCCGGATGAAAGAAGAATAATAAGTTCTTTTTGCTTTATAATGCCCTGAAGAGGGCATTTTTTTAATGAAAAAGGAGAAAGTAAAATGAAAGAAAAATTCAAAAATAATGAACTTAAAAGATTAACTCTTACCGCAATTTTTGCGGCACTCGCAATCATTATCGGTTATATTGAAATTCCTTGGTTTCCACCATTATCGTTTTTAAAACTTGATTTTAGTGAAGTAGTTATTTTAGTTTCTTTAGTAACTTTAGGTTTTAATAGAACGGTTATTGTGATAATATTAAGAAGTGTAATTAGATGGTTGGTTTCATCTAATAACACAGATATTCCTTTTCCCTTTTTTGGAGAATTGCTCGCAATTACTGCATCACTTGTGATTATTATAAGTGCTACTTTAGCATTTAAAATAACTAAAACCAATCAAATACCTTTATTTTTAAGCGATAAAAAAGATAGAGAATTAAAAGAAATATCTCTTTTAAAACAACTTATTAACGCAATTATTGTTGTAGCGATTTTCACTACCTTTATGACACTTTTAAATGCCTTTGTGACATTTCCAGCAATGTTATCAGCGGGACAATATTATTTCGCTCCAATCGCATTTAGGGAAGGATTTAATAAAGCGTTTTTTGAATCAATTAATACATATGTTGGGATAATGTTTCTTGGTGTTGCGCCATTTAATATTGTTAAAGGAATTCTTACAATGATTGCTTTTTCTATTTTACATGGACGTATTGCAGAGTTGGAGGTTTAAATGCATTTCTTTAGAAATTTAAAAAATAAATTTAAAGAACCAATAAGTAAACACGACATTAAAAGATTTTTAATGGAAGGTTTTTTAGGAGCAGTTATTTTTGGTTCATTTATGGGCATGGCTCAATTTTTCATTTTAACAACCAATTTAAGTTTTTTAAGTTTGTTAACTTTTTTAATATTTTACGTCTTTTTAACAAGAAGGTTATATAGAAGTTTTAGTTTTTACCATATTTGGTATTCAATATTAGCTGTTTTCTTTGTTTTACTAGGCGATTACTTTATTAATGTTACTGGACACTTATTATTTTTCTTTATTAAAACTAAACAAATAGTGTGGGAAGTATTTAATCCACTAATTTATTACAACTTTTTATATTATTGGCCTAAAGATATTTTTACAATTTTATATAATCTTTTGTCAATAATTCTCTATGTAGTAATTTGTGTAACAACATACATTCAAATGAAAAGATGAATAATCATTGTCTCTTTTAAATAAACATTATTTAATATATAAATGATTGTGAAAAAGCCTTGTTAAAAGGTTTTTTAATTGTTTTAAAATGTAAAAAATAGTGATACAATAAGTTTGTAACAATCAATTTTAATATAAAAAAGGGAGTGAAAAACATGAAAAAAAGATTTTTTATAAGCACGATTTTAGAGGCTGACTTTAAGACTGACATAATAGAAGAAGTAATTAAAAAGGCTGATTTTGAGATAGGATTAGAATACTTCACTTTTGATATGACTAGCAAAAGTCAAAGGAAATTAAGAAAAATTAGAAGAAAATTTCCTAATGCTAAAAACACATTTCATTCACCGATGGTTGATATGGAATCAACAAGTAAAAAAGGTACAGAAGATTATAAAAAATTAATTGGTAATTGGGAAAACACAATAAAAATAGCTCAAGAATTTAAAAGTTCACATATAGTTTTTCATTCTAACAATTGTTTTATTAATGAGGAAGAAAGAAAAGAAAGACAAAAAAACTGTGTTTCAAATACTATTTATTTAGATAAATTGTGTAAGGAGCATGGAGTGACATTATTGGTTGAAACATTGGGAATACCCGAGAAAGGACTGCCTTTGTTTACAGAAGAAGAGTTTATTGAATTCATAAATAAATATGATTTGTCGGTAATAGTAGACATTGGTCATATGAATTTAAATGGTTATAATTATGTTAACGTTTTAAAAAACGTTGGTAAAAACGTAAAAGCTTATCACCTTCATAATAATGATGGAAAAAATGACACACATAATAGGATTAACGATGGAACATTTGATTTAAATGTTTTTGCTTTCTGTTATAAAAAATACACACCTAATGCGGATCTTGTAATAGAGTATATTGAAATTCCAGGATTGACTGCAGATCTATTATTAGAAGATTTGAAATTATTAATAGAAATTACGAAATAAAAAAAATAATTTCCAATATTATTGACTTATGTTAAAATCAATGTTATTATGTTGTTATAACAAGTGGGTGATTGTATGTCTACAATGTATCAAAGAATATACGAATACTATAAAACGCAAATATTAGAACAAACTTTGAAAAGTGGCCAAAAAATGCCTACTGAACAAGAAATAGGAACAGCATTTAATGCTTCTAGAATCACTGTAAGGCATGCACTTCAACATTTAGTGAATGATGGCTTAATTTATAAAATTCAAGGCAAAGGTACTTATGTAAGTGGTAAAAAAGATTCGATGCAATTGAATTACCTCTTAGGATTTACCGCTGAAATGAAAACAATAGGAAAAGAGCCAAGCACAATAGTTTTAGGTGTTAAATTAACCGAACCAAATGAAAAAGTCTCAAAAAAACTTAACTTACATGATGGCCAAAAAATTTATGTTATTGAACGAATTAGGATGGCTGATAATGTTAAAGTCGCATTAGAAAAAGTATCAATTCCTTTTTCGCTTGTTCCTAATATTGATAAAGAAAATTTAGAAAAGTCATTATATAATGTTTTATCAAAAAAATATCAAATTGAACCTAAGTTTGCACGCGAAACACTTGAAGCTACATTTGCTGATCAAAGAGTAGCAGAACTTTTAGAGATTAAACAAAAATCACCTGTTTTGGCAATAGAGCGTTTAACATATGATAAAAATGAAAATATTTTTGAATATACAGAAAGCGTCTATCGTGGAGATAAATATAAGTTTACTGTAAATATTGAAGTCTAATTTTATTAACAACCTGTATTATACAGGTTTTAAAAAAGATAACGTTGTTATGTTGTTATAACATTAGGGGTAGGTTATGGAACAAAAATTAAAAAGAAACACTTTTAGGTTGAAACCCAAATTAAGTTTAAAAAAGAAAGAAGCAATTACAGGATGGCTATTTGTAATGCCACTTTTAATAGGTTTTTTAGTTTTTACAGCTTTTTCAATGCTTTATTCACTTTATATTTCATTTACTGATTGGAATGTTTTATCAGCACCTAAATGGATTGGATTTAATAACTACATTCAAATTTTCACCAAAGACAATTACTTTTGGGATAACTTGTATAACACATTTTATTATGTGATTGTTTTAGTGCCTACAGTTATAGTTATTTCGTTATTTTTCGCTATTATATTAAACAAAAAAACTAAACTATCGTCAGTATATAGGTCAATTCTTTTTTTACCTTGTGTTGTTTCTACCGTAGCGATTGCGGTTGTATGGCGATGGTTATTTAATAGTGATAGGGGAGTTATTAATGGGATTTTAATGATGATTGGAATTGATAATCCTCCAAAATGGCTCTTAAGTGCTAGACATGCAAAAAACGCAATTATAATTATGAGAATATGGCAAATGACTGGTTATTATATGATGTTTTATTTAACGGGATTACAAACTATTCCTGAAACTGTTTATGAGGCGGCAACAGTAGATGGAGCAAGTAAATTTAAACAATTTTGGTACATAACATTGCCGCTTTTAAGGCCAACGACATTTGTGGTAACGATACTCTTAGTTTTGGAGGCATTTAACATTTTTGAGGTAGTAGTTGTGATGACGAAAGGAGCTATGGGAACAAGTTCATTAATGTATTACATTTATACTTTAGGCTTTGAAAATTATAAGATGGGATACGCTTCTGCGTTAGCGTGGGTAATGTTTATTCTAATTTTAGGCTTTACTATTTTACGTTTTGTACTGAAGAAAGACGAGACAATGTGAGGAGAAAAATTATGCAAATATCTTTAAAACATTCAAATATGAAAATTAGAAAAAAAATTACTAATATTTTATATCACATTATGATGATTATCATTTGTTTAATTGCGTTATATCCTTTTGTGTGGACATTTACAGCATCATTTAAAACTGCTAGTCAAATTTATTCAGGAAATCCATTTAAAATTATCCCTAATCCATTTACCTTAGAAAACTATAGACAATTATTTAGC
>JAAZKC010000139.1 GCA_012800005.1 Acholeplasmataceae bacterium
GACACGCCAATCTTGCAAGATTTAGATAAACAAGATGCTCATGGTGATTTAATTATGGATATTGCTGATTCTATTTATAAAGATAAAAATGGTTATTATGTCGTTATTGTCAGCAATAAAAATAAAATCATTGAAAACTTAGATGAAGAAGTAATGGTAGAAGTATTGTGTCTTTTAGGAAAAGATGGACCTAAACCATATTATGTTGGCAAAATAGGTACATATCATAAAGGTTTAATTGAACAACAATATGCTTACGAAAAATTAACTGTTGACGCTTATTTTGAAGGTTCTTATAAAAAAGCGCTTCAAGCATTAACGTTAAACAGGACAGTAGTTGATATGGAACTTGCGAAAAAAATTTTAGATGATTTAATTATTCATAATGAAGGTTATTGGCCAAAACTTAGGAGGTAGTTATGAAATTAATAGTTAATGCTGATGATTTTGGGCTTTCCAAAGGAATTAATTACGGCATTTTAGAAGCGCATCTAAATGGAATTGTTACATCGACAACATTAATGATTACAATGCCAGAAGTTGAACACGCTATTTCAATTAGTAAAGACGCCCCCAATTTAAAAATAGGATTACATTTAAATATCACTTTAGGAAATCCAATTACGAATTGTCGTAGTTTGGTAAAAAAAGGGAATATTTTTTACAAGCCTAGTGAACTACCTAATCAAGATGATTTTAAAGAAGAAGAGATTTATGAAGAGTTTAAAGCTCAATACAATCTATTTATAAAAAAAGTGGGGAAAAAACCAACTCATTTTGACTCTCATCTTTATGCGCATCAACGCTATCCAAAAGCGAAAAATGCGATTATTCGTTTAGCGAAAGAAGTTAATTTACCAGTTCGCGGTATTACGACTAATGGCTTTAAAGAAGTGAAATTTTTTGACTTTTTCAAAGCAAACAGTGATGTGAATAATTTATTTGACATGTTTGAAAATAAGATATCGGAAATTTTAAGTTGTGAAATTGCGGAAATAATGGTTCATCCCGCTTATATGGATGAGTTTTTACAGACAAAATCATCTTATAATTATCCAAGAATACTAGAACTAGAAATACTAACTGATAATAGAATGAAAAAATTAATTAAGACTAACAATATTGAATTGATTAGTTATGATGATGAGGGGTTGAGATTATGTCACGAATAGAACTTACAAATTTAACGAAAATTTATGGAGAACCGAGAAAAAAAGGGTTACTTCCAGATGGAGTTAAAGCGGTGAATAATGTAACTCAAGTTATTCCAGAAAAATCATTTACAGTTTTAGTAGGTCCAAGTGGATGTGGAAAAACAACATTACTTAGGATGATTGCAGGACTTGAAAAAATTACCGAAGGAACAATCAAAATTGGTGGTGTTGATGTAACGCATTTAGAACCGGGAGATAGGGGAATTGCGATGGTTTTTCAAGCCTACGCTTTATACCCTCACATGACCGTTTGGAAAAATGTTGAATTTGGACTAAAAAACGCAAGAATTCCGCAATATGAAATTAATAGAAGAGTTAAAGATGTTTTAAAATTAGTTGGTTTGGAAGAATATGCTAATAGGAAACCTGCAAATCTTTCAGGTGGACAAAGACAAAGAGTTGCCCTTGCAAGAGCAATTTCTAAACAACCACTTGTGTTTTTAATGGATGAACCACTTTCTAATTTAGATGCGAAACTCCGTTCTCAAATGCGTACTGAATTAATTCAGATGCATAAACAGTTTGAATCAACTTTCGTATATGTAACTCATGATCAAATTGAAGCGATGACAATGGGTGATAATATTATCGTTATGGATGAAGGAGTAATTAAACAAGCTGGTAGTCCAGAAGAAATTCATGATGAGCCAAATTGCGTCTTTGTTGCACAGTTTATTGGTGATCCAGGAATGAATATCATTAAACTAAAAAATGGCAAACACTTAGGAGTTCGCCCAAGAAGTGTATTTTTAGATTTTACATCAACAAAAGATAAAGATGATATCGTCGTTGAAGGTGAAGTTTTAGCATTAGAAAATCATGGCTCGGAAAGATTGTATTTTATGAAAATTAGTGGAGCACAAATATATCTTAAAGATGCTCATAAAAAACGTTTGAAAATAGGTGATAAAGCAAAAGTTGTTATTAAATATAGTAATGTTTATGCTTTTGATGAACATGAAAACCGGATTTATGACGAAAAAGAGGTGAGAACGATTTATGAACAATATCGATCTGATTGTCAATAGTTATAATCTGAAAATGCAAAATAAAATCTTTGATGAATTAGATAAAATAGAAGAGGCAAAAGCGCTCTATTTTGAACTTTCTAACAAAACAAAAGATAAATTCAAACAAAAAATTAACAAAGAAAAAATTAAAATCAATGAATCAAAAGTTTATTTAAAATATTTAAAGGGAGAAATCAATTTAGAATTAAAAAATAAAAAAGAACAATACAAAAAAGATGCTCTTCAGTTAAAAGAGGATTACAAATTAGAAAAATTAGAAATTATTGATTCTAATAGGCTTTATTTACAAAAATTAAGTTCAATTATTAACAAAGAACTTATAGATTTTGATAAACAAATTAGTTTTGATTCTCTTGATTTAAACATTGATGAAAAAGAGGTTATTGAACTTCCACAATATCATGTTGCCCTTAAAAAATTAATGGATGAACAAAACAAAACAATTTTAAAAATAACTAAAAATTACTACATTAAAGAAAAAAGACTTTATTATAAATACGCAATAATAAATGCAACTGATAAACAAAAAGTTAAGCAACAAAGAAAAAAAATTATGAAACATTATAATGAAGCGATTAAACACAATGAGGAAGTAGAATTAGAAACTTTACAAAAAGAGTTAACTTTATTAGATAATTATAGATATCATTTGAATGATTTAAATTTTAAATATTATCAAAATAAGCAAAAACTTATTAATGAGACATATAAAAAACATCAAAACAATCTTTTAAAAGAAAAACTTAAGGGAATGACTGATAAAAAGAAGATTTCGGTAATAAAAACTGAACATTATGAAAATGATATTTTATATAAAAGAAAAGAAGTTCATAGAAAAGAAGCACAACTTTTAAAAAAA
>JAAZKC010000002.1 GCA_012800005.1 Acholeplasmataceae bacterium
AACAAAAAACATCAAAAAGAGGAAATTAACAAAGCGTTTAAATCGCTTAGTGAAGCGCTAAAATCAACCGAATAAAACCCGCTTCTTCGTCTGCTCCAAAGATGTTAAACGGCTATAATTAGCCGTTTTTTTTAAAATCTAAAGATGTTTTTCTATAGTGAAAAGTTAAAATATCACTGAATAAAAAGTTAAAATATCACTGAATAAAAAGTTAAAATATCACTGAATGGACTTGAGATTTAATAATTAGTATGGTAAAATAAAGTTGGGTGAAAGTGATGAAAAAAATAGTTGATAAATCTAAGTATCTCCCGAGAATAATTGATAAAACCGTTTTAGAATATTTATCAGTTTTTGGTGCAGTTGTCGTTGAAGGGCCAAAGTGGTGTGGTAAAACATGGACCTCATCTTATCACAGTAAGAGTGAATATTTAGTTGCTGATTCTCAAAACAACTTTCAAAATAGAAAATTGGCAGAAATATCTACTTCCATTATCTTAAAGGGAGAAACACCGAGATTAATTGATGAGTGGCAAGAAGTGCCACTTATTTGGGATGCTGTACGCTATGAGGTTGATAGAAGAGGAGAAAAGGGACAATTCATTCTTACAGGTTCATCAACTCCTAAAAGAAAAGGGATACTTCATAGTGGAACGGGAAGAATCGCAAAACTAAAAATGAGAACAATGTCATTATATGAATCTGGAGAATCTAGTGGTGTTGTTTCACTTAAAAAATTATGCGAAGGAGAAATTGAACCGATTTTTACTGGTTAAGTTGATATTGAAAAAATAGCTAAATACATAATTCGTGGCGGATGGCCGGGAAGTATTGATGTTGAAATCAAAAATCTTTCTTTAGCCCCAACTGCATATTTAAAGTCAATTTTAGAATATGATACTAAAGTAATAGATGGCGTTAGTTATTCTACTAATAAAATGAAATTACTTTTAAAATCTTTAGCTAGAAACGAAAGTACTACAGTCTCTAATAAAAAACTTCTTGATGATATAAAACAAGAAGATGGTGAATTAATTGACTTAAACACTATAGCTACATATTTAGATGTGTTTGAAAGATTGTTTTTATTAGATAATCAACCAGCATTTTCAACTAATATTCGTTCACAAATTAGAGTGAAACAAGCTCCCAAAAGACAATTTTGTGATCCATCATTACCAAGTGCACTTTTAAAATTAACCCCAGATAAATTAATTAATGATTTAAAAACATTTGAATTTTTATTTGAGTCATTATGTCAAAGGGATTTAAAAATATATGCACAATCATTTAATGCAAATGTCTATCATTATAATGATTATAAGAATAACGAAATAGATGCAGTTATAGAACTTGAAAACGGAAAATGGTGTGCATTTGAGATTAAACTTGGTGCTAATCAAATAGATAATGCTGCAAAAAAATTATTGAAAATAAAAAATACAATTATTAATAATGGTGGTATTGCACCATCAGTATTATGTGTTATTAGTGGTCTTTCAAATGCTGCTTATGTTAGGCCTGATGGAGTATTTGTAGTACCAATAACAGCATTAAAGGATTAAATGATATAGAGAGAAAAAAAGATGGTATTTAAAAAGAATATAACAATACATTTCGCAATATCAACGACTCAAATAATATCAGCAGTAACTCCTATTCTTTTTATGTTTGCTGCATTTCAGTATTAAAGAGTCAATATTAGTGTTTTTAGGTTAAAATTTCACGTTTTTGAACATATATTCAACCTTAGTATTAAATACTAGGGTTTTTCTTTTTAATTGGTATTTAAATTAAAAGTTTGTAAGGAAAAATGTTTATTTATAAAAAAACATTGTCTTATTTATAATTTTTATAACTTTGTTTGAATATTGTATTTTAAAAAATTAGAATACAAATAGAAAACTTAAAATGCTATTAAAGATAGTTATAAAAAAGGAGGTTTACTATATATGGCAAAAGTTTTAATAGTTTACTGGTCTGGAACTGGTAATACAGAGATAATGGCTGAAAAAATAGCCGAAGGATTAAAGTCTGCGAATCAAGATGTTGATTTGAGACAAGTAAGTGATGTATCAGCAAGCGAAGTTAAAGACTTTGACAAAATAGCCTTAGGATGTCCTTCTATGGGGGCAGAGGTTTTAGAAGAAGATGAGTTTCAACCTTTCTTTGATGAAGCAATTAATCATCTAAATGGCAAGAAAATCGCTTTATTTGGTTCTTATGGATGGGGCGATGGAGAATGGATGAGAAATTGGGTTAGTGAATGTGAAACTGCTGGTGCAAACATCTACACTAACGAAGGTTTAATGATTAACGAAACCCCAGATTCACTTGGAGAAGAAGAGTGTGTTGAATTTGGAAAAGGTTTTGCGGATTTTTAGAAAATAATTTTAAAAGTCTTAAACTACATTAAAGTAGTGATGGGATTTTAATTATATGAACCAATTGAGCTGTAAATTCCTTTGTATGTAAAGTAGCAATAATAGAATTAAAACAATAATTCAATTCCAATTATGGAATGGTATATCACTCAACACCTTACCTTTTTGATAATCTATTTAAAAAGTGATCTTTACATATAGAAATAGAAGAATTTACAGCTCTAATTGGATTCTTTTTACCATAACTATAAAAACAATTAAAACGGTGATTAAAATGACTATTATTGAATTTAAGAATGTAAGTAAAATCTATACAATAGGAGAAAACAAATTAAAAGCATTAGATAATGTTAGTTTTACTTTGGAAGAAGGCAAATTTATTGTTATACTTGGGCCTAGTGGCGCTGGTAAATCAACACTCTTAAATTTATTAGGTGGTCTTGATAGTCCTAGTGAAGGGCAGATTTTTTTTGAAGGAAAGGATATCTCGAATTTGTCAAACGATGAATTAGCAGAATATAGGGCATCTACAGTAGGGTTTATTTTTCAATCATATAATTTAATTCCGACATTAACGGTTGATGAAAACATAATGTTAGTAAATGAGATTGTTAAAAATCCTTTTTCTTCAAAAAAAATTTTAAAGGAAGTAGGTCTTTTAGAACATAAAAATAAATTTCCAACTGAACTTTCGGGAGGAGAACAACAAAGGGTTTCAATCGCAAGAGCAATTGCGAAAAATCCCAAGGTTTTACTCTGTGATGAACCTACAGGAGCGCTTGATTCAGAAACGGGGGTTAAAATTTTAAAACTTCTTTTAACAATGGCTAGAAACTATCAAAAAACAATAGTCATAGTTACTCATAATCAAAATATTGCTAAAATGGCTGATATTGTGATTAGAGTTAAAAATGGCAAAATAACAACATTTTTAGAACAAGAAACTCCTTTAAGTGCTGATGAGGTGGAGTGGTAATATGCTTTTTAAAAAGTTTTTTAGAACTTTTTTATTGTATAAAACGCAGTTTATTTCAATGATAATTATGATCTCTCTTGGAGTAGGTATTTTTCTTGGGTTTAATATTGAATGGGTTAGTATTAAAAAGAATACCGATTCTTTTTTTAAAGAAACAAATTTAGCGGATTATAAAATAATTAATGAAGTAGGTTTTACTAAAGAAGATTCAGATAAATTATTTAATAATTCTCAAATTGAGAGATTAAGTCGTTCGTTATCAGTTCAAACAGATGTTAAAAATAAAAATGGCAATACGATTATTCTTACCGTAATGGAACAAGAAAATGTTTCTAATTTTGTTACTGTTTTAGGAGATAAATACGATAAAGAAAGTTTAGATGGAGTATGGATATCTAATAGTTATGCTAATAAAAACAATTTAAAAATTAATGATGAGATAACCTTAATTTATGAAAACATTGAAATTAGTGGAAGAGTAAAAGGGCTTATCTATTCAAGTGAATACATGGTTTGTGTTAGAGATGAAACACAACTAATGCCAGACTATAAAACTCATGGTTATGCTTATATCTCACCTAAAATGTATAAAAACCTATTAGGGATTGAATATTATCCACAAATAAATGTTATTTCTAAATTAAATAAAAAAGAGTTTAATGATTTAGTTAGAAATACCTTTAATAAAAATTTAATAGTCCTTTCTAAAAATGAAAATATTTCTTACGATGGTACACAACGTGAAATAGAAGAAGGAAAAGTTATGGCTTCAATTTTGCCAGTAATATTTTTATTCGTGGGTAGTTTAACTATGGTTACCACTATGCATCGTTTGGTTACTAAAGAAAAGACCCAAATTGGAATTTTAAAAGCCTTAGGTTTTAAAAATAAAAAGATTGCGGCACATTATACTTTTTACTCTTTTATAGTAACTTTGGTTGGTATTTTACTTGGAGTAGGTATCGGATATTTAACCGCCTTATATATCTTAAAACCAGATGGTGCAATGAGAGTTTATTTAGATCTTCCACAAATAAAACTATACATGCCAACCTTTTGTATAGTTTCAATGATAGTTTTATTTTCAGTTTTAACACTTGTTGGTTATTTATCAGTTCGTAATATTTTAAAAGGGACTGTAGCTGATACATTAAAACCATATATACCTAAAAAAACTAAAAGAATATTTTTTGAAAAGACTAAATTATGGAACAAATTAGGTTTTGGTGCTAGATGGAATATTAGGGATAGCATGAGACATAAATTAAGAACACTATTAAGTTTAATTGGTGTAGTTGGCTCTACAGCAATCATGATAGCTTCTTTAGGTATTAATGACACGATGGATGCGTTTTTAGATTTAAACTATAATAAGGCGATGCTTTATGATAGTAAAATTA
>JAAZKC010000140.1 GCA_012800005.1 Acholeplasmataceae bacterium
TAATTCTTTCTCTTTTTTCAAGTGATTTACAAAAAATTCAAAAAGTAATTGATATTGCCTTAAAACATGATAAGCGCATTGCGATAATTGGTAGAAAAGCTCAAAGAATCGTTGATATCGCAATCGATTATAATTATTTAGCAATTCCTAAAGATAGATTAGTTAATTTAAGATATATTGATGATAAAAATAAAAACGATGACCCTGATTTAGTTTGTTTAGTTACTGGAGATCGTCATGAACCATTTCATATGTTAAATAGAATGGTTAATAAATCAGATAGATTAATTCATATCACAGAAGATGATACTTTATTAATAATTGTAAGTCCAATTCCAGGAACAGAAAAGATGGCAGCTAAAACATTAGATACTTTATACCGTACTGATGCGAATATTTATGTTATTGATAAAGCTTATTTAACTTTAAATCACGCTACCTCTGATGAGATTAAAATGATGATTAATTTAACTAAACCTAAATATATCATGCCTGTGACTGGGGAATATAGAAAACAGTTTACAGTTAGAGAAATCGCTAAAAGTATGGGATATAAAGAAGAAGATGTCTTCCTACTTGATAATGGTGATTTACTTCAATTTGATAATGGTAAACCAATCACGCAAAAAAATAGATATCGTCATGGAGATATCTTAATTGATGGATCCCGTTTAGGAGATGTTAATGATATTGTGATTCACGATAGAGAGATGTTAGCGGATAATGGCGTATTTATTATCACAGCGCATATTGATCCACTAGCTAAGTCATTAGTAGGAGAAATAGATGTTTCTATGAAAGGTTTTTTGCCAAAAGAAACATTCTTAGAGCTTAAAGATGAATTATTTATACTATTTAAAGAAAAGGTTAATGAACATCTATTAAATAAATATGTTAACTGGAATGAACTTAAAAATCAGTTAAGGGATGAAATTAATAAATTTTTATACGCTAAAACAAAACGTCGCCCTGTCACAGTAGTAGTACTAATAAGTACTGAACAGAGTGAAAATGATAAAAATATGCAAACTTAAAAAAATAGGAAAGCGGATTTGCTTTCCTATTTTATATTTTTAAGTAATTCCATTCTCTTTTTTAAAGCTATTTCGTAACTTGATTCTTCTTTAGGTTCATAATAAACATCATCAATTATATTATTAGGTAGGTATTGTTGATAAACTGCGGCATGTTTATAATTGTGAGGATATTTATAAATTTCTGGGTTTTTAGAAATTTCTCTGTTTAAAATATGATCTGGAATTGGGCCAACCACCCCTGATTTATAACGGTCAATTGCTTTATCGATTGCGGTAATTGCGGTATTACTTTTTGGTGATAAGGCGGTATCGATAACGGCTACACTTAGAGGAATTCTCGCTTCTGGGAAACCTACCTTTTTCGCAGTTTCACATGCGGCAAATACTCTTGGACCTAAGTTGGGATTAGCTAAGCCAACATCTTCATAAACTACCACAAGTAAACGTCTAATAATTGACTCCATATCTTCTAGTAAAATTAGTCTTGAAAGATAATGTAAGCTTGCCTGTACATCTGAACCTCTTAATGATTTTTGAAAGGCACTTAAAATATCATAATAATCATTACCGTCATCTAAACTTAATGATTTATCACCTAATGCTCTTTTAGCTATTGCTAGGTTAATTCTATCTTGTTTAGCTCCATAAATAGTAATCATTTCTAAGTTGTTTAAAGCGGTTCTAATTTCATTATTACTAACTTTTGAAATATATGTTAAAACATCTAAATCAATAACGCCATCATAATTAAGTTCATCACTATTTATGGCTCCTTTTAAGGCTTTTAAGATTGAGTCCGTTTCAATATCTAAAACTTTATAAATATGACATCTAGATCTAATCGCTTTATTAACTGAACTATATGGATTTAAGGTAGTTATACCTATGATTGTTACTTTACCATTTTCTAAAAATGGAAGTAAGTAGTCTTGAACGTCAGTTTTCATTCGATGAATTTCATCAATAATTATTAAAATATCTCGATATGCGGTAGTATCAATTATTTCCATTAAACGCGCCTTATTATCAGTTGAAGCATTAAAATGGTAGTAATCAAGACCACTTTTTTCCGCAGTAATAAGCGCTATTGTGGTTTTACCTGTTCCGGGATTTCCATGTAAGATAAAACTAAATAGTTTTTTCTTTAACATTGATTTTATTATTCCATCTTCACCAACTAAATGGTCTTGACCATAAACTTCACTAAATTCTTTTGGCCTTAAGCGGTATGCTAGAGGTTTCATAAAAATCACTTCCTTATTTACAATAATTATATCATAAAGGCTTGATTATTGAGGTGATAACTTGTTAAAATAGATTATGTATCTTTATGAAATAGTATTTCATAAGAAATTTTGATATAATTTATAAGTAGAAAGGATAATGTGTTTATGGATTTAAAAGATTATATTGCGACAATTCCAAATTTTCCAAAGGAAGGAATTTTGTTTAGAGACATCACACCAGCGATGTTAAATGGAAAGGCTTTTAAGAAGGCTTGTGATGAAATGGTGGCATTTGCGAAAAGAGTAGGTGCTACAGTAGTTGTTGGCCCAGAAGCGAGAGGATTTATTTTTGGTTGTCCTGTTGCCTATGCGCTAGAAATTGGTTTTGCGCCAGTAAGAAAACCAGGAAAATTACCAAGAGAAACAATAAGTGTAAGTTATGACTTAGAATATGGTTCAAATACTTTATCAATGCATAAAGACGCTGTTAAAAAAGGTGATAAGGTTTTAATTATTGATGACTTACTTGCGACAGGTGGAACTGTAATGGCTACGATTGAGTTAGTTAAAAAACTTGGTGGCGAAGTTGTTGGTTGTGCCTTCTTTATTGAACTTGCAGATTTAAAAGGAAAAGAATTACTTAAAGATATTCCCCTACATATTTCCCTAACTTATTAAAAAGGATAGTGATTAAATGGTAACGTATGATGATCTTGTAGCACAGGCTTCTACATACATTCATAAAAAAACTGATTTAAAACGCATAGGTGAAGCATATAACCTAGCGTTTTTAAAACATGATGGACAGTTTAGAAGATCTGGTGATCCATATATTACCCATCCAGTTGAGGTTGCTCATATTATTGCGGAATTACATGGCGGTCCTAATACGATAATAGCCGCACTTTTACATGATGTAGTTGAAGATACTGATACTACACTAGAAGAAATTGAAAAATTATTTGGTGATGATGTGAAAGATATGGTTGATGGCGTTACAAAAATCTCTCAAATATCTTTTAAAAGTGAAATAAGTCAAGCGGAAAATCACCAAAAAATGTTACTTGCGATGAGTAAGGATATTAGAGTTATTTTAATTAAAATCGCTGATAGACTTCATAACATGCGCACAATTGAGTTTCAACCTCATGAAAAACGCATTCGTACCGCTAATGAGACATTAGATATTTATGCACCATTAGCTCATAGATTAGGGTTATTTAAGATTAAAGCGGAATTAGAGGACCGTTCTTTAAAAGTACTTAATCCACCATATTTTTACCGGATTCAAAATTTAGTTTCTCAAGAAGAGAAAATTCATGAGAAGTCTGTTGAGTTAATGATTGAGACAATCAAAAATTATTTAACTGAAAATAAAATTAATAAATTTGAACTTAGTGGTCGTACTAAATCAGTTTATTCAATTTATAAAAAGATGGTTCATCAACAAAGAGCTTTTGAAGATATTTATGATATTTTAGCGATTAGAATAATCGTTGATAAAATTGAGACTTGTTATCAAGTTTTAGGAATTATCCATGCTCATTTTGTCCCGATTCCTAAAAGATTTAAAGACTATATTGCCGTGCCTAAGCCAAACCTTTATCAATCACTTCATACAACAGTTTTAGCTGATAATGGTTCTATTTTTGAAATTCAAATTAGAACTAAAGAGATGGATAGGATTGCGGAATATGGGGTTGCGGCACATTGGGCTTATAAAGAAGGAAAAACTTATTCTAAAGAACGTGAACAGTTTGAAATCGCCGAAAAACTTAAATGGTATGGTGAACTTTTAAAAATGAGTGAAGATGAAGAATCTAGTGATGCAAGTGAGTTTGTGACGGCGGTTAAGGAAGATATTTTATCTGCCA
>JAAZKC010000141.1 GCA_012800005.1 Acholeplasmataceae bacterium
TAGGGAAAAAAATAAATATTTTGAAAATCAGAAAAAAGAAGCACAAAAATTACTAGAAGAAGCTGGATATTCAGATTATAAAAACTCTAATCAAGTTAATTTAAAATTAAGACTTTATAAAGAACAAAATTGTAAATGTGCATATTCTGGTGTAACTATAGATTTACACAAATTGATTAAAGATCCTTTGGCTTATGAAATTGATCATATTTTACCTAGAAGTGTTACTCAAGATAATTCACTTAATAATAAAGTTCTAGTATTAAAAGAAGTAAATCAAGCTAAAGGCAACAGAACTCCGTTTGCATATTTTCAATCTGGTGATGTTAAACCACAATATCCAATTAACAATTATAATTTATATAAAGAAAGTGTTTTAGGTAATGTTAATTACAAGAAAAACGCTAAAAAGCGCGGTAATCTACTTTTTGAAGAAGACATTACAAAATTTGATATGCTAAAACAATTTACTAACAGAAATCTAGTTGATACCAGCTATGCAGCAAGAAGTTTAATGAGCACATTAAAAAACTATTTTTCATCTAATAACATAAATACTTCTGTTTTAACTATTAGAGGAAAACAAACAGATTTATTTAGAAATCGTGCTAAATCTTTATGGTACCAGGAACATAGAAATAAAGATGAATCTCTAAATCCATTTAACAAAGATAGAGATATTTATTATCACCATGCGGTGGATGCATTGATTATTGCGGGATTAAGTAACCAAAAAACTTTAAACTATTTATGGAACATGAAAAAAGATGATGAAAATATTTTTGTTTATAATAAAAAAACGGGCGAAATATCCGCAATTGACCCAACTGAAGATAGCAAACTAATTAAATTTTTAAAGGATATTGGTAATTTAAGTAGTGATGATTTTAGATATTCATGGAAGATAGATACTAAAATTAATAGGAAGTTTTCTGATCGAACAATATATTCTACTAGGGTTATTGATAACGAGACCTACGTTATCAATAAGCATAGTAATATATATGAAATGAAGAGTGATTATTTAAAGGAATGGTTGACGAATCCAGAAAAATATGAAAAACTGTTTATTTATCATCATGATAGAAAATCATTTAATAAAATTGTTCAGGCATATGAACAATATAAACATGAAACATATCCTTTAAGAAAGTATATGGAAGAACATGGAAAGATTAAAAAAGGCCCAAAAGGACCAGAAATAACATCTTTGCGTTATAGATGGAAAAGACAAGGTATGCATATTGATATTAGTAATAAATACAATTCTAAAAATAAAGTTATTTTATTAGAAATATCATCATATAGAACAGACATCTATAGAAATAAAAACGGTTTATATAAATTTGTAACAATAAGATATGCAGACTTCTTCAAAGATAGTCAAGGCTATTATATCGATAAAGAACTTTATAAATCTAAACTTCAAGATAAAAAGATTGATAAAAATTATGAGTTTATGTTTAGTTTGCATAGAAACGAAATATTGTCACTAAAAGAAAAAGATAAAGAAAAGAGATATTATAGATTTACTGCAACTAATAATGATGAAAAAAATGTGTGCGAAGTGAAAAGCATAGATAGAAAAGATGAAAAAAGACAAGTATTTATTACAATAGGACAAAAAACATTGTTAATAGAAAAATTTGCGGTGTCACCAGCGGGTCGAATTAGTAAAATTGAAAAAGAAACATTGCAATTAGTAAGATAAAATGGTAATATACTTATACATCCGAGTAGCACGGATGTATAAGTAGCAAAGGTTTTGAGGACCTAACAAAACAAGGGATTTTCCCGAAATCGAACCCGCATCTGCGGGTTCTTTTTTTGATAAACATGAGTTGGCGAGTCATATATATAGAAGAAGCGGATAGGGTATCATTGTATTTAGATAATATAAAAGTTATTAAAAATGAAGAAGAAATACTTATTCCAATAAGTGATATTCATTCGCTATTACTCGATAACTATAAGATTTTATTATCTGTCCAATTAATAAATGCGTTGGCAAAGGCAAATGTAAATGTGGTGCTTTGTGATGTTGATCATTTACCGGTAACCATGTTAAATCCGTTATTTGGTAATAGCACAGCACCAAAAAGTTTAAGGGAACAACTTTCTTGGAATAAAATAAATAAAAGCATCTTACATCAGCAAATAATAAAAAGAAAGATTAATCACCAAAAGAAATTGTTGGAATATATAGATAAAAATATTATTGAAATAAATATCTTAGAAAAATATGAAAATGAAGTAGAAATAAGTGATAAGACAAATCGTGAAGGATTATCCGCTAAAATGTATTTTCAAGGGCTTTTTGGTAAAGAATTTAAAAGATTTGATGAAGATATTATAAATGCTGGATTAAATTACGGTTACGCCATTTTACGTTCTCAAGTTAGCAAAACATTAATCGCAAAAGGATTAAATACTACACTAGGAATATTTCATAAGGGACCTAACAATAATTTTAATTTAAGTGATGATATAATGGAACCCTTTAGACCAATTATAGATGTTTGGGTATTTAAGAATTTAATTAATGAGAAGCTTTTTCTTAGAGAACATAGATTAGCATTAATTGAACAAACAACTAAAGATATTTATTTTAAAAATCAAAAACAAACAATTTTTAATACAATTTCTCTATATGTAGACTCTATATTAAATTTTTTAAAAACAGGAAACATAGAAGAATTAATACATCCGGAACTTAAATTCGATGAGTTATAGTTTTATGAGATTAATGTTATTTTTTGATTTACCTGTTAAAACAAAAAAAGAAAGAAGAGTCTACGCTAATTTTAGAAAGTATCTTATTTCCAAAGGATATATGATGATTCAATATTCTGTTTATGTAAAAATATTTGCGAATAGAGATGCGGCTAAAAATCATGTAAAACTTTTAAAAAGAGAACTACCTAAAAAAGGACAAATTCGAATAATGATGGTCACGGAAAAACAATATGCAAGAATGGAAGTTATTTTAGGAGGCATTTCTAGACAAGAACAAAGAATAACTAAAGATGCATTAATTGTTTTATAGGAGGAAAGCAAAAGTGATAAAACTTAATATTCAAACAGGGACTCAAAAAGTTTCGTTTTCATTGGGAGAAGTAACCTACTTTTATGGTCCTAATTATGATTTAAAGTTTGACATTATTCAAACATTAAGAAAACATTTTTTCAATGTAGATCAATCAGAATATGATTATGAAAAAGAACAAACGTCACGTATTTTTATTAATGATGAAGCATTAAATATTAAAAAATGGAAATACTATGAATTAACACCAATGTTTAATTTAGAAACAGAGTTTAAACTAGGAAGTAAATCTTTAATGATTCAGTATGTTGAATCTAATTTGGTAAATATTGAATATGAAGAAGAAGTTTCTAGCATTAATATTTTATACCAAACATTAAATGAATTAATGACTGAAAAACTTAATATTGAAGATTTTGAAGTTGAAATTGAACCTAAATTAATCGAATTGTCTTTAAAAACAATTATTAAATCTCTTGAATTAAAGTTACTAAAAGAAGAACATATCGCTAGTACCCACAATTTAACATATAGTGAAATTATGAAATTCCAAATATTTATAGCTAAATCAATAGCTAAAAATAATCCCCACAAACATTACATATTTAAAGTAGATTTGCCAAAATTAAATGAAGATATAATTAAAAGTTTAAAAGATATTGAAAACGCACATTTTATAATTGTTAATGAGCATGATATTTTAGAAACACCAAGAGAAAATGTTATTTATTTTGGTAAAGAAATTATAAATTTTTCAGATGATGTTTTATTATACGAGAAAATAATGTTAGAATATGGCTCTATAACGACATTAGAAGACTTAAATATCATCATTAAACAATTTTTAACAAAAGAAGATAATGAAATCACAAGAATTTTAAAAGAAAACCTTTAAATATAGGTTAAAAGTCAAATTTGTGTTATACTATATTTGAGGTTTTGTTACCCTCAAAAATTTTGCTACTTATGAACTAAGTTTGAAAAGTTTTTGATGGACGATGAGTTTTGTTACCCTCAAAAATTTTGCTACTTATGAACCACTCTCTCCCACTCCTCCAATGCAACAGGTGTTTTGTTACCCTCAAAAATTTTGCTACTTATGAACCTCATTCAGGTACCGTCTTATCTCTCTAATGTTTTGTTACCCTCAAAAATTTTGCTACTTATGAACTGGCGAGTGTTGCCCTTTCTTACCTTTGTTGTTTTGTTACCCTCAAAAATTTTGCTACTTATGAACAATATATAATTATCAAAGAACTCTGAATTTGTTTTGTTACCCTCAAAAATTTTGCTACTTATGAACTCATCACCATTCACTGATGCTACTGTTATAGTTTTGTTACCCTCAAAAATTTTGCTACTTATGAACAAGAAAAACCAAATAAAACGTGCTTCTCTAGTTTTGTTACCCTCAAAAATTTTGCTACTTATGAACTGCTTTGGCGGCCTCAACGTTGCTTTTGTTGTTTTGTTACCCTCAAAAATTTTGCTACTTATGAACAATGTTATTGGTATTACCGTTCCATTGCTAGTTTTGTTACCCTCAAAAATTTTGCTACTTATGAACAATAGAACTAGAATTAGAACTAGTACTAGTGTTTTGTTACCCTCAAAAATTTTGCTACTTATGA
>JAAZKC010000142.1 GCA_012800005.1 Acholeplasmataceae bacterium
CGATAAATTAACTTTCTATTTTAAAACTTTGATTTGTTTCGTGATACAATATAGTTGAGGTGGCATTATGAAAAAAATATTAATCGTTTTTACTGGTGGAACAATTTCTATGACTTCATTTGGTGAATCTTCTAAGAGTGATATTTTGGATAATCATGATGAGTTAATAAAAATTATTGAACCGAAATTCTCTAACACAAAACTTGAAGGATTTGTATATTCAATGGTTCCTTCTCCATCATTAACTCCAAATGATATGTTAAAAATTGGTTCATTAATTGATTCAAAACTTGAAAATGAGAACTTCGATGGGGTTGTGATTACTCATGGAACTGATACACTTGAAGAGACAGCTTATTTTTTAGATCTTTATTTAGACACAAAAAAACCTGTTGTTTTAACAGGTTCACTTCGTAATTTTGATGAATTAGGTTATGATGGATACTCTAATTTACTTAGTGCGATTTTGGTAAGTTTGTCTGATAAATCATATGGGCGTGGGGTTTTAGTTTGTTTGAATGATGAAATTAATTCCGCTGTTGAAGTTACTAAGACGCATACATTTGCCCTTGATACTTTTAAATCATTAGAATTTGGACCTCTTGGCTTAGTAGATGAAAATAATGTTATTTATTATAGAGACGCAAGCTATCAAAGTGACTATATTAGGCCAAAAAGTCTTAATAAAAAAGTTGAAATATTAAAATTAAGTTCTGGTTCTGACCCTAAAATACTAGATTATTATTTAGAAAATGTTGATGGGCTTGTATTAGAAGGCTTTGGACGTGGGAATGTTTCTGAGGTATTTATTCCAGGAATTAAAAAACTAATCGAAAAAGGCATTACTGTTATTATCACTTCAAGATGTCCAATGGGTCGTATTAGAGATACTTATTCATATTTAGGTGGCGGACATCATTTAAAACGCTTAGGTGTATTAGGTGGAGGTTCACTTCCTTCACATAAAGTGAGAATTAAATTACTCTTAATTTTATCTAGTGGTTTAAACCCAAAGGATTATTTTACATATGAATATTAAAAATATGCCTATTTTAAAAGTTTAATTTTATATTTATAAATACCTTAGTTATCACAAATGCTTAAAAACTTCTTAAAAAGATAATTAAATAAGGAGATTATCCTTTAATAAGGCTAAAAAAAAGAGAAAAATTATTTCTCTTTTTTCTTTGTGTTTTTACTCTTTTTAGGAGTTTTTACTTCTTTTTCAGAATTTTCTTCTTTTACATCGGTTGGTTTTTCTTCCTTAACTTCTTCTTTAATTTCTTCTTTTTTAGTTTCAACTTTTTCTTTCTTAGACTCTTTTTTATCTTTTTCTAAATATGATTCTTCAGGTTCACCAACACCATCTAAAGATTTTAAATCTTCAATTTCATCGGCTTGGTAAATATCATCATAATTAAGTGGATTTTCTTTGAAGTATTTTTTAACCTCTTTTTTAGGATCAATTTCTTCAATTTCTTTTTTCTTAGCATCGTAAGCTTCGATAATAGTTTTTTGTTTTAGAGCTTCGATTTCTAAGGCTTTTTCCTGTTTTAAAAGTTCTAATTCAGTTTCTCTAGTCATATTTTCTTTAGCGGCTTCTTCACGAACTTTAATTTCATTTTTTCTCGCTAAAGTCGCCTCAAGTTTATATTTAATCTTATCGTGTTCCGCTTTTTGAGCACGTCTTACTTCAGCCTCTTTTAAAGTTAAGTTAGTTCGATGCTTAATTTTTAATCCTAATTTATAGAAAGGTCTAAATAAAAGTTTAATAAATAATCCTGTACGCTCCCAAAAATTATAAGTTCCAGTTTCAAAACGTTCCTTTTTAGCGGCTAATTTACGCGCTTTCTTGGCTTCCTTTTTACGGCGTTTTAAAAATCTATTTAACTTTTTACATTTATCAACGTTTCTTAAACCAATTTCATTTTCCGCAAATAAATAAACCTTTTTATGTTTTTCTTCTTTAAATAAACTTTCTATTTCATCCATTAAAATATTAGCGATAACTTTACTACGAGGACCAACATGATATTCCTCTTGGCGTAAAATATGTCTTATATTGCTTTCGGTAATGCCAATTACATCAATTTGGTTACTTGTAAATCCTTTATTTACTAATGTAACATGATAAGTATATTCTAAACCATCTTTTGAAATTGATTCTAAGATATCAAAATCTTGAGTACCAATACGACGGTTAGTTTGGATGAGTTTAATTAAAATCACAATTAAAAAGATTAATAAAATAAATAAAAATCCAAATAATACATAAAACTCGGATGATAAGGTTTGTAGCCACTCTAACATTTTATTTATCTCCTTTCAATTTACTGAGGAAAGATGTTCCATAAGGTGTGCGTTTAACTTTAAAGTTTTCACTTATTGTTGCGCCTAAATCCGCAAAAGTACGCCTTCTTTTAATAATTTTCAAATTTTCCATTTTTGGATTATACATTAATAAAGGGACAATTTCTCTAGTATGATCAGTACCTTTATAGGTAGGATCATTACCATGGTCAGCAGTTAAAATTAATAAGTCATCATCCTTAATTAATGGTAATAATGTGCCAAGTTGTTTATCAAATCTATCAATCGCTTCACCATAACCAACTGGATTTCTCCTATGGCCATATAAAGCATCAAAATCAACTAAATTTACAAAACATAATCCAGTAAAATTAGTATTTTTCGCAATTTCAATGGTCTTATTCATTCCATCTTCATTACTTACAGTTCTAAATGACTTAGTAATGCCTTCATTATCGAAGATATCAGCGATTTTACCAACACTTATTACATCAAAATTGGCCTCTTTTAAGAAGTTTAAAGTTGTTTTATCATGTGGTTTTAAGGCATAATCGTGCCTATTTGATGTCCTAAAGAAGTTATCTTTGTTTGTTCCAATAAATGGTCTTGTGATAACTCTACCAACTTTCCATTCATCTTTAAGTGTAAGTTCTCTTGCGATTTCCGCGATTTTATACTGTTCAGCTAGTGGAATTACCTCTTCATGCATCGCAATTTGTAAAACACTATCAGCACTAGTATAAACAATTAATTCACCAGTTTTTAAGTGTCTTTCACCTAATTGTTTAATAATTTCTGTTCCTGATGCATTACAATTACCAATAACTTTTCTATTAGTGCGTTTTTCCAGTTCATGAATTAACTCTTTTGGAAAACCAGTTTCAGTAAATGTAATAAATGGTTTTTCAATATATAATCCCATTAATTCCCAGTGACCAGTCATTGTATCTTTACCATTTGAAGCCTCAATCATAGTAGTTGCGACTCCAATAGGATTTTCGTGTTTTAAGACATTTTCAATTTCAGTAATATTAGGATAACCAAGTTTACATAAATTAGGGATTGTAAGTTTATGATGCTTAGAAATATTTAATATTGTATGAGCACCAATATCATCATAAATGTCTTGATCTGGGGCATATCCCGCTCCTAAACTATCTAAAAC
>JAAZKC010000014.1 GCA_012800005.1 Acholeplasmataceae bacterium
AATAAAATATACAAAGGAAATCTTAAATATTAAAACAAAACCTCCTTTATATATTAATGAAAATATTTTATTAATTCCTACAAAGTCATTGAGGAGTTATGATAATGTTTGGATTAATTATTTTAACGTTGGTCGAGTTGTAAAAAAGGGGTCCAAATGTAAAGTTATTTTTGTTGATTTAAAAGAAATAATATTAGATATTAGTTATCAATCTTTTTTAAAAAGCGTTAATGATGCGAAAAAAATTATTAACTACGTTAATCTAATTATAGAAGATTACAAGTTTATGAAAATAGCATGATACCATTTTCATTATTATGGTATGGAAATATCACTGATTTAATGATATAATAATTGCGGCTTAAAGAAATTTATTAAGGAGGCTATATTTATGGCAAAATTAACTGTTAGAGATTTAGATCTCAAAGGTAAAAAAGTTTTAATTCGCGTTGATTTCAACGTTCCAATGAAAGATGGTGTTATTACTGATGATAACCGCATTCAAGCAGCCCTCCCTACAATTAATCATGTAATTGATAATGGTGGAAGAGCAATATTATTTTCACATTTAGGAAGAGTAAAGACTTTAGAAGATAAAGCTACTAATTCACTTAAACCAGTTTGTAAGAGATTAGAAGAATTATTAGGAAAAAAAGTATTATTTATTCCTGAAACAAGAGGTAAAGCACTTGAAGACGCTGTTGAAGGTTTGAAAGACGGCGAATTATTAATGTTTGAAAACACAAGATTTGAAGACTTAGATGGAAATAAAGAATCTAAAAATAATCCTGAATTAGGTGCATATTGGGCAAGTTTAGGCGATGTGTTTATAAATGATGCGTTTGGGACTGCACATAGAGCGCATGCAAGTAATGTTGGGATTGCAAAGAATATCTCAAAAACTGCAGCTGGTTTTTTACTTGAAAAAGAAATTAAGTTTATTGGTGAGGCAGTTAATAATCCTAAAAGACCATTTATCGCAGTATTAGGTGGTGCAAAAGTTTCTGATAAAATTTCAGTTATTGATAACTTATTAAATATCGCTGATAAAGTAATTATTGGTGGTGGAATGGCCTATACATTTTTAAAATCACAGGGTTACGAGATTGGAAATTCATTAGTTGAACTTGATAAACTTGATTTAGCTAAAGAATTATTAGAAAAAGGTAAAGGTAAAATCATGTTACCAGTTGACTTTGCGTTTACAAAAGAATTTAAAGATGAAAAACCTACTCATTACGGTCCAATCACAGCTATTAAAGAGGGCGAAATGAGTTTAGATATAGGTCCTAAGACTGTTGAGTTATATACAAAAGAACTTTCAAAGGCTAAGACAATTGTTTGGAATGGACCGATGGGTGTATTTGAATTTGAAAATTATGCTAAAGGTACTAAAGGTATTTTAGAAGCTCTTGCGAAAAATAAGGATGCAATTACTATTATTGGTGGTGGAGATTCTGCAAGCGCAGCTATTAACTTTGGTTATGAAGATAAATTTACCCACATTTCAACAGGCGGTGGAGCATCATTAGAATATTTAGAAGGAAAAGCTTTACCTGGTGTTGAATGTGTAAGTAATAAATAATGGATATAGGTAGTAAAATTAAACAATTAAGACTCGAAAATGGTCTTACACAACAAGAACTAGCTAATCGTTTAGAACTAACAAAGGGTTATATTTCTCAAATAGAAAGAAATCTTTCAAGCCCATCATTAGAGACGTTTTTTTCAGTTCTTGAAGTGCTAGGAACTGATATTACTTCGTTTTTTCAAAGTAATATTGAAGCAGTAGTCCATCAAGAGGAAGATTTCTTTATAAAAGAAAATAAAGATTTAAAGCATAAGATTAGTTGGATAGTTCCTAATGCGTTAAAATATGAAATGGAACCAATCATTATCGAAATTGATGTTGGTGGTCGTTCTGTGATTGATAATCCACACGCTGGTGAAGAGTTTGGTTATTGTCTTTCGGGTGAAATAGTTTTAGTTCTTAATAAAAAAAGATATACTATTAAAGAGGGCGAATCATTTTATTATTTAGCAAATAAAGAACACTATTTGATTAATTTAAGTAATAAAAAAGCAAAAATATTATGGGTTTCGACCCCACCAATGTTTTAGGAGGAAAAGAATATGACAAAAGAAGTTATTTTAAAATCAACTGAAGGTTTACACGCATCTTTAGCGGTAAAACTTGTTAAAGCGGCAGAAAAATACGCAGTTGATATCGATCTTCATTATAAAGATAAAGTTGTTGACTTAAAATCAATCTTAGGTTTAATGAGTTTAGCGATACCTAAAGGAGAAAACGTAAGAATTGTCGCAACTGGTCAAAAAGCTGCTGAAGCGATTGAAGATATTAAAAAAGTATTAAAATAGAAAGAGATAATTATGGCAAATAAGAGAATACCCGTTATTGCCGGGAACTGGAAAATGAATAAAGTTCGTGATGAAGCATTACAATTTATTTATTCAGTGAATCAAGAAGTTCCCTCAAAAGAACTTGTTGAAACAGTAATTTGCGCTAGTGATGTTTTATTAAGATGCTTAGTTAAACGCCAAGGCGATGAATTAAGAATTGGTGCACAAAATGTTCACTATGAAGAATTTGGCGCCTTTACTGGAGAAACTTCACCACGAGTATTAGAAACTACAGGCGTAACATACGTTATTATTGGTCATAGTGAAAGAAGAGAAATGTTTAATGAAACTGATGAAACTGTAAATAAAAAGCTTCATACAGCATTAAAATATCACTTAACACCAATTGTTTGCGTAGGCGAATCTTTAAGTATTCGTGAAGCAGGCACAACAAATGACTATGTTAGGTCACAAGTTGTGAATGCTTATAAAGGTGTTTCTGCTAAAAACGCACTTTTAACTATAGTAGCTTATGAGCCGATTTGGGCGATAGGTACAGGAAAAACTGCGACACCTGAACAAGCAGAAGATACTATTTTATCTATTAGAAATGTTTTAGCTGAACTTTATGGTAATGATGTATCTGAAAGAATTAGAATTCTTTATGGAGGTTCCGTAAACACATCTAATATTGAGGTATTAATAGCTAAACCTAATATTGATGGGGCTTTAGTTGGTGGTGCTTCATTAGATCCTGCCAGTTTTTTAGCACTAGTAACGGCAGCAGTTAGAAAATAATTAGTAAAAAACACCCGTTTATAGGGTGTTTTTTTATTTTTTACTAGGAAATCCTATTTTCTAGTAAATATTTTTAAAAGTGTTACTTCAATACTAAAAATCTTTTGTTTAAAAGAAATATTTTAATATATTTTATGGACTTTTTTTCTTCTCATTA
>JAAZKC010000143.1 GCA_012800005.1 Acholeplasmataceae bacterium
CATTTTTCTGGCTTCTTTTGATAAATAAGCTAAATCTCCTGAATCAATTCTAATACCTTTTAGTCTATAACCATTAGGAATTAAATATTCTTTCGCTACTTTAATCGCATTAGGAATTCCACTTCCTAGCGTTGAATAAGTATCAACTAAAAATACAGAATTATATGGATAAGTTTTCGCATAAGCTAAAAAGGCGTCGTATTCACTCTTAAACGATTGAACATAAGAATGAGCCATCGTTCCTAATGCTGGAATATTAAATAATCTATCTGTATAAGTATTCGCACTACCAACCGCACCAGCAATATATGCGGCTCTCGCACCGAAATTTGCGGCATCGTAACCTTGAGCTCTTCTACTTCCAAACTCCATTACTGTCCTTCCTTTTGCGGCATGAACAATACGAGCTGTTTTAGTCGCGATTAAGCTTTGATGGTTAATAGTTAAGAGTAACATTGTTTCAATAATTTGACATTCAATTATTGGGGCAACCACAGTTAAAATAGGTTCCTTAGGAAAAATTGGAGTTCCTTCTTTAACCGCATGCATTGTTCCAGTAAACTTAAAGGTCTCTAAATATTTTAAAAACCCATCATCAAAAATACCTTTACTTCTTAAAAACTCAATATCTCCTTTTGTAAACTTAAGTTCATTAATATACTGTATTACCTGTTCAAGTCCCGCAATAATAGAAAAACCACCATTATCGGGATTATTTCTAAAAAACAAGTCAAATGAAGCAAGATCATTTTTATTATGAACAAAATAACTATTAGCCATCGTTAATTCATAATAATCAACCAACATTGTCAAATTTCTCATTTTTATCACCCTTTTCATTATAACATATTTTAATTTGTAACATTAATTATAATACTTTGCCTGAGCGCTAAATAACTCATAATACTTTCCTTTATTTTTCATTAATTCTTTATGAGAACCAGTTTCAATAATTTCACCTTTATCTAAGACAATTATCTTATCACAAAATTTACAACTACTCATCCGATGTGAAATAAAGATTGAAGTTTTATTTTTAGTAATTTCGTTAAATTTTAAATAAATTTCTTCTTCCGCCAGTGGATCTAATGCACTTGTTGGTTCATCTAAAATCATAAATGGTGCGTCTTTATATAAAGCCCTTGCGATAGCGATTTTCTGTTCCTCACCACCACTAAGTTCAATTCCATCTTTAAAACTCCTATTATATAAAATTGTTTCAATTTTCTCACCTAGTTTATCTAATTTTTCTTTAAAGCCCGCTTCTATTAAAACTTCTCTTACTCCACAATCTTCCTTGCCTATTGTGATGTTATCTTTAATTGAATAAGAAAATAATCTAAAGTCTTGGAAAACAATCGCAAACAGTTTATTGATTGCTTCTTTTTTATAATTACTAATATTTTTACCATTTATTAAAATCTCTCCTTCTTCAATATCATAAAGTCTTGATAAGAGTTTAAAAAATGTTGTTTTACCGGCTCCATTTTCTCCAACTAACGCTAACTTTTCATAAGGAGTTATTTTTAAGTTAATATTTTTTAAAATATAGTTTTCGGTATCGGGATATTTAAAGTTCACATCTTTAAATTCAATTACTAAATTACTAGTATCAATATCTTCATTACCGTAAACCATTTTAGATTCTAAATTTAAGAAAGTATCATAATGTGTTAAGTAAGTATTCATTATTTTAATGTTTACTATCGCCATTAATATTCCTGTGATTGCGCCACTTAACATTATAATCGCGCTAACATATCTTAAAACTTCACCAACACTAATAAACCCATAAATTGCCTTCAAACCGACAAACGCATAAGCGCTAAACATTAAAACATGACCTAAAATGCGGTTTATTCTTTCAAATCTAATTTGAGAATACATAAAATCAACCCAAGCCGCTTCTACTGTAAATCTTTTATCTTTCATGGTGGCAAGTATCATATCTTGCATATGGTAAAGTCTAATATCTTTACCTAATTTATAGTTTATGTTGATTCTAAATAAATAACCAAATTTACGGTTTCCTTCAATGTTTCTTAAAACCGCTTCATAAGAAATTTTTTCTAGTTTATTATGTAAATGAGTTGAAATAATCACATTTAAAACAACTACTAAAATAATAATTAAGCCTGAAAAAGGATTATTTAAAAACCTTGATAAACTTGTATTATAAGAATCATTATAAATTTTAAATAAGCCAATTAAAAGAATGCTCGCATAAAAAATTTTAAGAGCGTTACTTAAAAAAGAATTAAATATCTGATTTAAATAATAATCAAAATCACCTGTACCATTAATGCCTTCTTCAGCCTTTTTAATCAAATCCATTACTTCTTGTTTTTCTTGAAGTTCATAATCAATATTGATGGCTTTCATACTAATAGTATTAGATAAATTAAAATATAAAGCCGTTGACTTTTTCTTAATAAAATAATTTATAACTATTAGTAATAGACCAATTACTAAATCAAGTGATATCATTATTGAAATTTGTAAATAAAGTGTTTCTTTATCTGTTCCTATAATTAATCCATCTAAAATAAGATAAGAAAAGATAATATTAACAAAAGGAAGTAATGATGATAAAACCGCCTTTAAAACATGACAAAAAATAAAGCCAGGAGACAATCTAGAAACAAGTTTTAAGTTTTTCTTAACTTCTCTCAATTTAATTTTCCTCCTCTTTATAATATTGACTTTGCGTATCAAAAATATGCTTATATTTTCCTTTTAAAGCCATTAATTCTTTGTGGGTACCAGTTTCTTTAATCTGGCCATCTTCTAAATAAATTATCCTATCACAAAACTTAGTTGAAGATAACCTATGAGAAATAAATAAAGAAGTGTTCCCTTCTGTAAAGCTATCATAAGCTTGATACATCTTCTCTTCATTAAGGGGATCTAAAGCACTAGTTGGTTCATCTAAAATTAAAATTGGAGCGTTTTTATATAAAGCTCTTGCGAGCATTAATTTTTGAGTTTCTCCACCTGATAAGTTAATTCCTTCTGTATCAAAATGTTTAGTAATATATGTATATTCTTTATTAGGTAATGATTCTATTTTTTCTTTTAAGCCAGCTTTTTCGGTAACTTCAAAAAATCTCTCTCTATCAGTTTCTTCAATAGGTTTTGAAGAAACATTTTCATAAATTGTAAAAGCGGTTGGTTCTGAATCTTGAAAGACAACACTAAAAAGTTTCATATAATCATTAATGTTGTATTTTAATATATTTACATCATTTATTAAGATTTCTCCCTTAGTTGGTCTATATAAGCCAGTTAATAGTTTAACTAAAGTTGTTTTACCACTACCATTAGGACCAACTAAGGCAATCTTTTCTCCAGCGTTTATCGAAAAATTAAAATTTTTTATTACTTCTTTATCTGTCTCAGGATAAGTAAATCCTACATCTTTAAAAGTAATTTTTATTGGCGTTTTAACCTCACTAATAGGTAAGCCTTCTTCATGATTAAAAACATTTTCATACTCGACAAACTTTCTATAATTATTAACATCAATATTCGATTTCCTTAAAGCGTTAAAAGCGCTAGTAGAGCCATTTACCCAACCGGAAAAACCAAAAATAATTCCTAGTAAAAATGAAAATGTCGCCACATCAATTTTCCCATCAATAACTATTAATATTAATACCGCATAACTAATTCCATCTCTAATAAATAAAAATATTGAATCACTAATATTCGCCAGCAAATACCTACGCTGAATCCTCGCAGTTAATTTAACACGCCTTTTAGTTATTGAATCAAACAGCCTTAAAAACCAAGGCTGCATCTCATAAATTCTAATATCTTTACCGTATTTAGGGTCAGTAAGTTCATTTTTCAAATAATAGTTTTCTCTATTTAATTTAGAGGCTTCAGGATAAACTTTTTTCATATATTTATTAGCTCTATATGATAAATACAAATTAACTCCACTCATCACCACAAACAAAACAAGTAACCAAGGAATATATATTAAAACAATTACTGTATAAATTATTAACCCAATCGCACTAACAAAAAACTTAGGTGTTTCTTTTAACATTTGTTCAACTCCAACCCAGTTAGAATCTAAGCTCGTCATTCCTTCACTTAAACGTTTTTGACCACTTTTAGGTTCAATAATTTCATAATCTTTAGTAATTGATTCTCTTGAAATCTCCACAAAAAAGACACTCGTTCTTGCAAAAGTAGAGCGCCAATTATAAAGGTTAAAAGCCCATGAATTTAGTATTTGAATTAATAAACTAACCAAGACAATTAATCCTACTATCCCTAAATAAGGAACCACATTAATATCATTAGTAAGCATATAAATAATCGCACTTGTAGTAAATAAAGCAATTAAAGGTATCACTAATTCACAAAGAATATGGATAATTAAATATAGCCTTAACTTTTTATCATAAGTATAAGACTTCTTTAAAACATATCTCATATTTGTAGGTAAAGAATACATTTGTATACCTCAACTTCCGTTTAAAATAAAGTTTATAATATCATTTATAACTTCTTCATCAACTTTTCTATTAAATGAATACATTGTATTAAAAGTTTCATCAATCGCATCAGTAAATAAATGGTTTAAATTAGGATAAGAAACAAATTTAACATTTTTATAGTTATCATTAGGTAATAAAATTTGATATTTTTCATAATGATGAGGAAAAACTTGAAGATCTTTTTTTCCATACATAATTAAAATAGGGTGAGTTTTTGCCGCAGTTACTAGTTCTTCTTCAAAATTTATTTTATTATATGCAACCCAATAATGATAATAAGCTCCAAAATAAAAATGTTGATGTTTTGTGTTATCTGGAGTAGTAATATTTTTCGCTATTTCTGCATATTCTAAATATTCATTGTATGTTTCTTCACCTTGATACTTTAATGTTTGTTCCATTAAGACATCTAAAATGTGTGAAGTTGTTCCTGCCATAATGATAATACCTTTTATTTTATCTGTCCTATTAACAATAATGGGCGCAATTTGTCCACCTTGGGAGTGTCCTAGTAAAAAAAGATTATTTTTATCAATTCTTTTGTCATTAGATAATAGCGAAATCGCTTGTAATGCATCTAAAATATACTCATCTTCAATATTAAAATAGTAATCATTTTTAAGTTCCTCTAGATACTCAAAAGTTCTTTTATTGTATCTAAGTGAGGCGATACCTTGGAGAGCTAAACTTTCTGAAATATCTTTAAAAGGGGTTAACTTACCAGTACTAGAATCCATATTAGTAGGACCTGAACCACCGACTAATATGACAACTGGAAATTTCTTTTTTTTATTTGAAAATGGGAGTGTTAGGATTCCGTTCATTTCGTATTTATCAGTTTTAATAGTAATTTCTTCTTTAACAATTTTTGCATCTCTTTTATCACAAGAAGTTAAACCTATTACTAATAATATTCCAAAAATTATTAGAAATAACTTTTTTTTCATTTAACCCCCCCTTTTTTCAAACTTCACTTCTTATTTTACCACGAAATACTCCTAAAAATATCACAACACTTTAAATAATACACTTTTATTTAAAAATAAGTTATAATGAACTTGGTGATATTTTGAAGTTTATTAAAAAATTATTACGCTTTTTAACACATAGAATTACATTAATCACTTTTTTTGCCTTATTTCAAATGGCAATTTTTGTGGTTGTCACTATTTTGTTAGCGGACAAGTTTAGATATTTCATGTATTTTAATTATGCTTTGAGCGCGATTTTAGTTATTGCGGTACTTAGAAGTGATGAACTGCCTATTTATAAAATGAGCTGGGTTTTCGCGATACTTATTGCTCCTGTGTTTGGTGGGCTTTTTTATTTAACTTTTAAACCAATTGGAAGGCATCGAAAGTTAGCTAAAAAACATTTAGCACACGATAAAAAAAGAAAAGAAGCACTTCTTCCATTAGTCAAAGAACCAACTAATTTAGATGATTCCACTTCTAAACAAATTAGATACCTACATAGTGATGTTTGGCCACATTATAAAAATACTCAAGTAGAGTTTTTACCATCTGGTGAGGCAAAACTATTTAAAGTTATTGAAGAACTTAAAAAAGCTGAAAAAAGTATTTTTATTGAATATTTTATTTTAGAAGAAGGGGGTATTGTTTGGAAAGAAATTTATCCTATCTTAGTAGAAAAGGCTTCTCAAGGTGTCGATGTTAGACTTTTATATGATGATTGGGGTTCAAGTTTAAGACTTAAAAAACTCTTTAGAAAAAGAATGGAAAAAGTTGGGATTAAAACCGCAATCTTTAATCCTTTAAAACTAAGATTCCAAGTTTCACTTCAATATCGAGACCACCGAAAATTAATTATTATTGATAGCACAGTAGGTTTTACTGGGGGAATTAATATCGCTGATGAATACGCTAATATTAAAAAACGCTTTGGGCATTGGCACGATGTTGCGATTATGTTAAAAGGTGAAGCGGTTTATTCAATGACTGCGATATTTTTAGAAAACTGGGATTTCACAAGAAAAGAAACCACTGATATCACCCTTTTAAAACCTAAAAGTTATCCAAGTGATGGTATCGTAGTTCCTTATAGTGATTCACCTTTTACAAAAAACTTTTTATCTAAAAACTTATATTTACAAATGTTATCGCTAGCGAAAAAAGAAATTTATATTACAACACCTTATTTCGTTGTTGATAGTGAGTTAATTAACACCATTAAAATTCAAGCCTTAAGTGGCGTAAAAGTACATATTTTAGTTCCAGGAATACCTGATAAAAGATTTGTTTATGTTGCGACTAAGTATTATTTAAGACAACTTGTCGATGTTGAAAATGTCTATATTTATAAATATACACCAGGGTTTTTACATTCTAAAATTTTATATATCGATGATGAAACCGCCACGGTAGGGACAATCAATTTTGACTTTAGAAGTTTTTTTCTTCACTTTGAAAATACTGTGTGGTTTAATAATTCAAGTTCGCTAAAAGATATTAAACTCTTCTTACAAGAAACTATTAATAAATCAAAAGTTTTAACTTGTGATGATTTGAGTAGTAGAAATCCTTTTTATAGAATCTTTGAAGCTTTAATGGTAGGAACAAGTCACTTACTTTGATTTTACTTTATAATCATTAATACCTTTTCCGACTAAATAAATTAAATCTGCATCAGTTAAAGTTTCTAAATAACTAATGATCTTAGGACCTTTTAAGGCTTCAAGATCTTTTTTATAATACATACTACTATTATCTAAGAGTGTTTTAATGTATTTACGTTTATCTTTATTTTTATTTAAAAAACGGTACATTTCTTTTAATAATTTAGGAAGTGGTTTAAAGAGTTTTTGAGGAGAAACGTTTTCTAGTTTCGCACACATTTCATGAATTTTATAGCTTTCTTTAAAAGTTAAATATTCAATTAACTCTAACACATCTTCATTAGTGTCAGTCCAAGAAAAACACTTTTCTAATAGTCTTATCCGCCATAAAATACGGTTGTTAGAACCTTTAGAAACTTTATACTTTTTAATATATGTATCTCTTAAGTTATGTAAGTCATCTAAGTTGTAGATGTATTTTCTAACATTATTGGCTATGTCATAACTTAAATTAAATAAAGTTTTATCTCTTTCCACCATAAGGTGATTTTTAAGTTCTTCTATTATAACACTTGATTCACTAATAAATTCATCCATTAATTTATAAGTATCTACATTATTAGAAATAATTTCATGATTATTATCTTTAAAAAAGTGCGTTTCATAAATTATTTCTTTTAAAGTTGTCTTTTCTAAATTTAACATTGAATAACCAACACCACCACCTTCATAAGTTCTATGTGTTGGATGGCCAACGATATCATTTCTAATATGTTTTACTTTTCTTAATGTTTCATTTTGGTTGATATTAACATTATATTTATAATGCATATTTAAGCGGCATAAATCATAAAGCGCATCAATTGAAACAAACATATTTTGAAGTAAACCATAAATATGTAGAATAATATCTCCTTTAGTTTCTTTTGAATGTTTATATGCATCAAAAACTAAAGGAGTATTTTTAAGTACTTCTAAAGCGCTTAATGATTTATAGTAATCTTTTTTATTTTTCGCATTTAAATTTTTAAATAATTCATCCATTAAATCACTCCCTTAATTAGATTAACTATTTCACTTAAAGTAAACTTTTTATCAACGCTATCTCCCCTTATAAAGGCACATCCCTTTGTTTTAAGCAAGAGTTTATCTTTAGCATTATTAACATTATAAATAATTAAATCAATTCCTTCTAATAAAGAAAATTTATTTAAATAATCAATAAAAGATAAAGCTTTTTCATCTAAATAATCAGGAAGTTCTTTATAATGAAATATTTTAGTTTGAGGTTCTTTTAAGAAACTTAAATTATCAGTTCCTATTAAGATTCCTAAATCATTTAATTCTTTTGTGGTTTCATAATCACTTATCATACCATGTTTCATTAAAATAATAATATCGATAGCGTTATAAGGGATATCATACGTTTTATAAAGGCCAATTAAATAAGCGTTAAAATCCGCATCCCTTATTGTTTCCGCACTAACATTAATAGAAAGTTTAATATATCTATTGGTTTCTTTATAAATATATTCTAACGCTTTAAATGTTTCTTTTAACATATAACGTTCTAGTGCTTTTAAAGAATCTTTCTTTTTCGCAACCAAATAGTAATAATTAGGATTTATCTTTAACGATTCACTATATAGGCCAATATCGTAAGCATAAACTGTGTTAGTTTTTTGATTAACTATTTGAGTAAATGTTACTTCTAGTTGATTTAGATTAATTAATCTTTCAATTTGTCTAATAATTTCTACTTCAAAGACTGTTTGTTCATAATCTTCATAATTGAAGAACGCATAATTATTATGACTTAGTCTAGCTTTATCTAGAGAAACATTTAAATATTCATAAATTTTATTAATGTTTTTTTCTTTTGTGTTAACAGGATATCTAATAATACCTATTTTAAAAGAAAATGGTTTTATCTCACCTAATTTATGGTGATCTATAAAAATACTATTGACTCTTTTTATAACACTTCTAACATCATTAAAATCAAATGTTAGAATAACACTATTTCCATCAAATAAATAAACATTTCCATAATTAGTTAAATAAGAGGCAAACTTATGAAAATATTCTTTTCCTTCATCTTTTCCATAAAGAGTAATTATATTATCAATATTATCTAATTCTACTAAAAGGAAAGTTGTTTTATTTTTAATATAAGTATTAAACTTCTCTTCAAACGCAAATAGTGTGTATGTGTTTATTGGCGTTTTTAAAGCTTTTTCCATTAATGCGTCATGTTTATTTTGAAATTTAGTAATATCAATATAAAACCCATAAACTTCCTCATTTAAAACATGATTTATATAAAGTGTTTTCTCATCTAGTGTTACTTTTATGGAAAGCTCTTTTATTTCTTTTCTTAACAATAAATCCATTAATTCATTATATTTAATTCTTTCTTTAGGATTTATTTTAAGTAAGAGTTCAGAAAATGTAAGCCTATTTGCCTTAAATAACTTTCTAAATGCGTTATTTCCTCTAATTGGATTTATTCCATAAGATAATGCAAGCACATTAGAATTAAATAAATCAATATCTCTTTTATAATGTTCTTTCATCTGACTTAATTGTTGATAATTTTTAAGTTCATAACTAATAAAATTAGCTAAAAGTTTAAAAGTTAAATCATCAAAAATTAAATCTTTATC
>JAAZKC010000144.1 GCA_012800005.1 Acholeplasmataceae bacterium
AACTGATGACCCTGGAACATATACTTCTTTTTCCTTATTTCTTATAAACCTTTCTATCGGTTTATAAATAATTCTATCATTAGAATCTAAAGAAGTTTTCCCTTTTATAGTATACATTTTAAACATATTATAATTTTGATAACCTAATTTATTTAAAATTTTTCTCATATTTCTATCTTCATTGCTTCTTTCTTCAATTTTTCCTTTTGGAATTATTTCATTAATAAACTTATCTTCTAAATTATTTTTTATAAGTTCATTTGTCAATTTATCAATGTCAATAAAAGAAAAACTATCATTATCAATGAAACATTCAAATGTTTGAGTAGTTTCTCCTAAACCAATATGTAAGTTTGTAAGTGTTTTTAATGTTAATCTGTATTTTTTAATCATATCTCTAACCTCACAAAAAGTGGCATTAAAAACCGATAAACAGTATGATTTTTCGCTAAATCATTTAATATTACTCCAGTAAATGGCACATCTACCACCAAGCCACTTTTAATCGCAAAAATATCTCTCTTTTTATAAACTTCATTTTCTTGTTCATAAAAACCACTTCTTTTGACCACACTGAAATTAGCAAGTTCCACTTCTTCACTAGGTAGTGCTGTAGATAATAATAAATACCTACCTTTATCTTTATTTAAAGGAAAGTCAGTTATTTCAACTACTTCAAATTTTCCTAAACCACTACTTCGTTTACCACCAACACCTAATAAACCTAATGAAATGATTTTCTCTTTAATAAAGTTAAACGTTTCTTCATTGTCATAATCTATTAATAAATACAACCCAGCATTTTTATAAAATGTAAAAATCTCCATTATAAAAGGAAGTGTATCTTCTTCATTTCTACTTATTCTATTGCTTGTTTTAATACTAAAAACACCAATTTTTTCTTGTAAGGTTAAGGCTTCTTCTATTAGTTCTTCACTACATTTACTAGCCATTTTTTCAACTTTATCAACTGGTAAATAATCAAGTTTTTTAATTTTTTTATAAACTGTTCTATCGATTTCTTTTCCTTCTTCAAACTTAATCATACCTATTCCTTTAGGTATTAATAATTTATCACCAACATATGGCAACATATCGCTAATTAATAGCTTTTTATTTTCTACTAAATTTATAAGTTTATCAATATCTTTTGGTTCAATATCACAAATAGCACTATAAATAGTGTCTGATAAAATCATACTATCAGTAGATAATAATCCTGGCTTTCCATTATTACCATAGTGGAGAGCGGTCGTAAATTTAAGTTTGAGAACTTTTCTTTTTAAACTCATGAATAAAGTTTTTTACCAAAGCTACAAACTTCTTCTAGCATCTGGTCTAATTCTTTAGTATTGTATTTTTCATTTGGGCTTGTTTTTAAATTTAAAAACATTACCCTACCGCTACCTCTAGTACCGCCACCGCCAAGATAGTCAGTCATTAACAATTTAAAACCTTGTGACAACATTTGAAAATCCGCTTTAACATCTTTTTCTTCAATCACATTATATACTAATTGAAATTCAAAATTTGTTTCAGGAACCACTCTTTCAATTTGACGTGGTTTAGCTCCACCAGTCTTTCTATCAATTTTGTTTTCCCATTTTCCTTCTGTCAAATTTTCTTTTTCTTTATGATGTTTAAAATCGATGTTACAATCTGAAAATATTAATCTCGCACGACAATCATCTGAACCAAAAAGTCTTTTTAATTCAGGTTTTTCTTCTGAAAAATCAACTTTTTCTCCTTGTTCATTTTTCGCAAGTAAACTTCTAATCTTTCCTTTTAGGCTAGAACCAGGAATAATTGGAAGTCCTGTCGCTGTATTTCTAATAACCGGTGAATCTATCGCACCAATCGCACTAAATGAATCATCTCCACCAATATGAAGTCCTGTTTTAACTATTAAATCTCCTTTTATGATAATTTTTTTCATATTATTGTCCTCCATGATATTTATGATACGCTACTAAAGCTTCAAAATAGTTACAGTAAAGTTCTAAGTCTTCAATAAAGTTTTTAGAATCAATAACAACATCAATTAATTCCAAAATATTGCTAGCATCATTAAACTTTCTAACTCCTAGTTGTCCTCTATCATCTCTTCCGATTTGATAGGCGATTTTAATTTTTAATTTTTTCAATTCACGTTTTGCTTTTTCTATATCTATCTTTCTACCGTAATTGAAAAAATCAGAAAATGGCACAACAAACGAATAAAGTGTTCTTAGTTGATTAGTTTTGATAAAGTTTTCTTGTTCATTTTTAAGGTCAGTGATAACTCTATCAGCATGTTTTGTATAATCTTTCTTTATTGAATTATACACATCTAAAATATTTGTTCTTCTTTCCATCCTCAATTCTCCTTCTTTCTATTTAAATACATATACACTTGAATTGCTAACAAAAAATTTTCCCTTATTTTTTTATTTTGGTAATTAGCTGATGTCATTAAGACTTGTTCAAGTTCATTAAATTTATCTCTAAGTTTCTCATCTTTTAACTTGTCTTCGTTTTCTTTTCTCTTTCTACCTAACATGTAAGCAAATCGATAAACTGTCTTTTTATCATCTTTTAAGTTCTTTAAAGGATAATAAATTGAGTTATATAACAATGTTTGGGAAATTAATTCCTTTTCTATATTAAAATTAATTAAATTCAAATAACTTCCATCTCCGCTAATAGAATTGAAAAACTCCTCCCATTTAAAGACTTGACTTGTATCAAAGATGGAAACACTATTTTTACCCTCTACTGATTTAGCTTTTAGAAGTAAATCCTCAACATATGTGGAAATTTTGTAGATTGGATATTTTTCTTGGAACAAACCAATACCAGCTGAAAAAGTAATTTTATTTAAAGTGTATTTTTTGAAACTCTCATAAATTACTTTTGAAAACTTCAAAATATCTTTAAATGTTCCAATTAAGAAAGCATCATCTCCACCAGAGAAAATTACCGTTATATTTAAATTTTTTAATAATTCATTGATGTAATATTTAAAATATATCGATAAATGTGCTGATAATGATGTCATCCGGCTTATCGTATACATCTTATTAGGAAATTTATTTTTAAATACTTCTCCTAAACTATCAACATCCAACTTCATTACAGAAATTCTTTTAATTCCTTTTTCTTCTAATGCAATAATCTCATTTATCGCAAGTTGTCTACCTTTTTCATCTTTAACAGCATAATCGGCAACAAAGATTGATGTTGATTGCGTTGAAAAAGCAATAAAATCATTTTTAACATAACTAAATAAGATTTTTTCTTTATCCATTTTCTTAAATTCTTCTTTATTTACCACAGATAGATAACAATGTTTCTCTTTAAATGGAAATAAAAGATAGTCTTTGTTTTTAAGTTTTTCTTCGCTTACTAAATAAATAATATTTTCATCATCAACTAAATCATCCGAAAAACATAAAAATGAATTGCACATTTCACAAATAAATCTATCATTAACATTTTTAAGCTTATTAGAATTTCCACAAATACTACATTCTCTATTAATTTCTAATTTTTCAGTAAAATTAAGTTTTTTTAATACATCATAGTTAAATCTTGATGCCTTTGATTCACTTGTTTGTTTGAATATTTCACTCATTACTTCTTTAAATGAGTTTGTATGTTCACCCTTATTATTGATACTTATTAAGTCGTTAGGACTTACTTCAACTAGTGAAGATGCTAAATAAAGATTGTAATTAAATTCATTTAAAAAGAAATTATTAAAATGTTCAATATGTTCTTTATATGATGCTTTAGCTTTTTTTGTGTTAGGTAAGATTAAATAACCATGACCTCCACCAACATAAATCACATTCGCACGAGATAATTCTAAATCCAAAAGAAGTGAATCAACAAATATTTCTGCAAGCATTTCAAGGTAAAAACTTCTTACTCTTAGGTTTTTTAGTGCTCCTTCTACCGGAATATCAAAAACAAATTTTTGAATTCCAGAAAAGTCAAAAGAAACAAATAAGAAAGTTTTTTCCTTAAATAGTTTATTTTCGTTACTCCACTGTTCATAGTAGTTAGTAATACCATGTTCATTAAAATAATCATATAAGGCACTCGCAAAAGCGGCAGTAGTTAAAGAATGTTCAGCTAATGAAATATCGTTTCTCATTTGATATCTTGTATCGCTAGGTAAATATTTAAAATGAGCCTTTATTATTGAGACAAGTGAATTTATGTTTTTACTATCTGTAAAAAGTTCTTCATTTTTAAATAATTCTTTAAGTCTTGATAAAACATCATTATAATCGTAATCACTTATTTTGTTATCCTTTTCTGGATACCTAATTGATGGATTATATGCTAAGTTTTTCCCAGCGTATCCATGATAACCTTCACTTTTTGGCTCTAGTATTGAGAAAATTGATTCTAGTGGCACTTTAGTTTGACTTTCAGTAAAATCAATATCATCAAAATTAAAATCTTCTTTTTCTCGTCTATCTGAACCAGCTGAAATATGATCAGCAATTGAAGTTAAAAATGCTAAATCATCTTCCCTCATCCCTTTTCCAAAATCTGGCATTTTATTACGGTGATGATGCTTAATCATACTTCCAATATTGTCTAATTTGAAAACATTAGGATTAATTAAATTAAGCCACTCATAACCCGCTATTGAGTGAGATTTAATTTCTTGTAAATTAAAAGCACGAAAGCTAACTTTCCCAATATCGTGTAATAAAGATCCAATAATTAAATTATGTTTCTTTTTATCCATCCGCTTCTCCCCTCTTTTTTTATTTTGTTTGTAGTTCAGTAATTTTCTTTAAAATTAATTTATCAATTTTACTAAAAAATTGATAATTAATGCTACTTTCATGTTCTTTAAATACTCCCTTAATTATTTTTTTAACATTTTTATGAGATTTCTCGGCAGAATCTTTAACTTCTCTATTTTTAATCTTATTATCAATATCATGTGCCAGTTTATTTCTTACATCAAATTCCTCTTTTCTTATAATTTTTATTTCTTCTAGATAATCATCAATATTAAAGTATTCTAATATTTTAATTAAATGATCGGTATCAAAGAAAATTTCTTTCCTATAACTACTATTTAATCTCTCTTCTAGTTCTTCATTAAAATCAGAGATATCATCTTTTTTAATTTTGTTTCCTCTTACAAAAGACCTATAAAATTTAGTATCTAATCCAAGATCGTTTTCTTTGAAAAACTTAATTATCATATACTTCATTATCTCATAGAAAAGCGGTTTTAATTTAAGCATTGCGCTTACATAATTTTCTTTATAAAGTTCATTCTCCCAAGACAAAAAATAATTCAAAATAATATTTACATGCCGATAATTTTTATTTTTATACTTTTTAAATCTTAATAGATTCGGATATATTTTTAAAAGATTTTTCAGTTGAATTTCGTTAAACTCGCTTAATCTATTTGCATTGTATGCATATTCCATTAACAACTTGAGTTCATTATTTTCAATGTCATATTCTTCAAAAATTCTCATTAGTTTTGTGTAATCTCTTACTTTTAGTGTTGTTTCAAGTTCTGTTTTCAATTTAGAAATTTTAAATGATTCAATATTAGTTCTAACTAGTCTGTTTGGTGCTTCTTCTAAATTATCATATAGATTTTCAAAATCATAATCCTCTTCTTCTGGAACAACCGTTTTACCCTCACTAGGAGCATAGTGAAAAACTTGATATGTATCTCCTTTTCTATTGTTTGTGACAAAATCTAATGCAAGTGCCGCAACCATTTGTGTAGTCGCGCTGGTCATGTTATATACGAAGCTAACATTGGGATTTTCTTCATATATTTTATCAATTATTTTAGTTAAATTAAAATCAGAAAATATTGCTGGATTTTTAATATCCAATTTTATATATTTTCTTTTTATTTTACAGTTTTTTATAGTCTCAATGAAATCTATTGCTCTTTCAATGAAAACTTCTTTTTTTTCTAAAAGATCCATTGTTCCTAAAAGATAAACTTTTTCAATCTCTAAATGTCTTAGTAAATGTAACAATGGACCATCATAGTTACCTCTAACTGGATCAGTTATTCCTACAAAACTAATTAATGTTTTTTTCAATTTAATCATCTCCATTTCTTTATATTTTCCAACATTATAACTTTAATTTGATAATAAATACAATGGATGAACTTCCATCCAATATGGTGGCTTTAAATCATGAATAAGGTAAGAAGTGCAGGTTTGAGTTATCAGTATCCATCCAATATGGTGGCTTTAAATAAAGATACAAAACAAATGAAAAACATGTTAATTCACGTATCCATCCAATATGGTGGCTTTAAATAAAGAACGAGCAAAACCATTACCGTATGCGTATTACAGTATCCATCCAATATGGTGGCTTTAAATTGAGATTAATAAATTAAAAAAATATAACGAATCTAAGTATCCGTCCAATATGGTGTGGCTTTAAATAGTAAAATAATAGATATTTTGATGTGTTTTTGCTGTTTTAAAGAATTTCCTTAAAAATTATGTGAAAAACATTTTAAAATGTTCGTCGACCTTACTAATTTTATCTGAATTTTGATTGGTTTTTTTAATTTTTTTTATAATTTTTCCTAAATGAAGGGATTATATATGTCTGTCGAACTCTTGACATATATTGTTTTTTTATTGACTCATTATTTAGAACATCTACAAATACATTTTATCATAAATTACTTAAATGTTTTGTTAAAAGAACATTCTATGTTTAAAATCTATTTGTATTTGTTGAGTTTACCAAAATTAAGAAACTTACACAAAAATTAAATTTATTCTTCTATACCCAATTAATCAGCAAGCCTTTTTGAAAGAATCTCTATTTTATTTTTACGCTTACGAAACTCAATTATCCATTTTTCTTTTCACCTCATATTCATGTTATATGAGGTTAGTTAATAAAAATACTTGACTTTTAATAGTTAGTCATCCAAATAGTGGCACAGTTTCATATTAACATTAACACTTTTTTGAGCGTCGTATAATAATTACTGTTTTAGAATTTTTCATTCTTTATTTTTATTCAAAGTACAAAGTATATAATCTGAAAATTTATTAATTATTAAAATAAATGGTACCCACAAAATGGGGTACCACCCGATAGTAGCGCTAAACGAGCATCTATCACATCAATTAAAGAATAACACATAATATAACTAAATATAATAAACTTGTAGTTTAATAAAAGAAAAACCCGTAATTAAACGAGTTTTTATGCATCAATTTATATTGCTAGTATTAAATAAATTGAAGGCTGAGGCACTAGCAACCACTCCGCATCATTATATTAACATTTCTATTTAAAACTTTCAATCTTTAATGATAAAAACAAAAGCGAGGGTGTAACGAAATAAAATAAGTTAAATACCCCATAAAGAAAAACCACTCTGGATAGCCAGGGTGGTTTTTTGATATAATTGTATTATGAAAGTGAAACAATTAGATCAAGTATATTTTAACC
>JAAZKC010000145.1 GCA_012800005.1 Acholeplasmataceae bacterium
AATCATTTTAGAAATTACTTCAAAAGAAAAAACTCCTCATAACTATAATTTTTCTTTAACATTAAATAAAAATAGTCATGTTACTTATTTGTTAATAAGTGATTTAAATAGCGAAAAAGGTTTAATTAACCATAAATTTAATGTTCATAAAGATGCACATTTAGAATTATTAGGTGGGTTAGTTTCTAATAAATTAGATGCTAAACTAGAAGTGAATTTATTAGAAGAGAATGCTAATGCTGAATTAAGAGTGGTGGCGGTATCAGCTAATGAAAACATTCAAAAAGTTGATGTAAATTTAGTTCATAGAGCATCACACACAACAGGTTTAATGCATAATGTGGGCATTTCCAGTGGTAATGGTAAAATAATTTTAAATGGTGTTGGAAGAATTTTAAAAGGTATGAACGCATCAAATGCTTACCAATCTTTAAAAGGAATTATTACCTCAGATGACGCATATATTGAGGTAAATCCAATTTTGTTAATTGATGAATATGATGTAATTGCAGGCCATGGGGCAACGGTAGGTAGGCTAGAAGAGTTAAGTATTTATTATTTAATGAGTAGAGGATTAACAAGAAAAGAAGCGGAACTTTTAATGATTAATGGACTTTTAGCTCCTGTTGTTAATGAAATTAGTGATGAAGATTTAAAGGTGAAATTTCAGGCGTTGGTGAATGAAAGATTATGAAAATAAAAGATGAATTTCCAATTTATGAATTTAATAAAGATTTAATTTATTTAGATACCGCAGCTTCAAGTTTAAAGCCAAGAAAAGTAATTGACGCGGTAAGTTTTTATTACTCTCATTATGGGGTTAATATTCATCGTGGTGTATATAATTTATCTTTTGAAGCAACAAAAATGTATGAAAACGCAAGAGCTAATATTGCCTTGTTTATTAATGCGGATGTAGATGAGGTTATCTTTACTAGAGGAACAACTGAAAGTATTAATATGATTAGTAATTTTTTTACTTGTTTAGAAGAAGGTGATGAAATTATCACTTCAGAGTTAGAACACCACTCTAACTTTTTACCTTGGCTAGAAATGGCTAAAAAAAGAAAGGTTAAATTAAGATTTGTAGAACTTGATGAGCAAGGAAGAATTACAATAGAAGCGTTTAAGAAAGTTTTATCTAAGAAAACTAAAATAGTCGCGCTAACATATGTTTCTAATGTAATGGGATTTATAACACCAATAAAAGAAATTACTAAACTAGCTCACAATGTTAACGCATTAGTAGTGGTTGATGGGGCACAGGCAGTACCTCATTTTAAGGTTGACTTAAAAGCGTTAGATGTTGATTTCTTTGCGTTTTCAGCTCATAAAATGCTAGGTCCAAATGGAGTAGGTATTTTATATGGTAAAAAACATTTACTTGATAAAGTAGAACCGTTTCATTTTGGTGGAGAAATGGTTGAAGTAGTTACTAAAGATAACGCAACTTATAAAGATATTCCTCATAAATTTGAAGCGGGAACGCCAATTATTAGTGGCGCTATTGGTTTATCTAAGGCAGTAGATTTTATTAATGAAATAGGATTTGATTATATCGAAACTCATATTGACAAATTATATCAATATGCGCTAGCTAAACTTAAAAATATTGAAGGTATAACGATTTATAATAAAGGAAATGATGTAGGTTTAATAACGTTTAATATTGATGGAATTCACCCTCATGATGCCGCAACAATCTTTGATAAAAATAATATTTGCCTAAGGGCAGGCCACCATTGTGCTCAAAATATTCACAAATGGCTTAAAATAAATTCATCATTAAGAGCATCTTTCTATATTTATAATACAAAAGAAGATGTTGATAAGTTTATAGAGGCTATTATTGAGGCGAGAGATTTTTTTAGGAAGTTTTAAGATGAAGATAGAAAATTTATACAGACAAATTATTATGGAGCATTATAAAAATCCTTTAAATAAAGGGCTTTTAAGTGATGCGGATTATTTACTTATTAAGATGCATAATCCTTCATGTGGAGATGATGTGACAGTTCAACTTAAAGTAGAAGACAATATTATTAAAGATATTCGTCATGACGGTGTTGGTTGTAGTATATGTTGCTCAAGTGCTTCAGTTATGAGTGAAGTTTTAAAAGGGTTATCTAAAGAAGAAGCTATCAAAATAGCAGAAAACTTTATTGATATGGTAATGAATAAAGAGTTTAATCCAAATTATTTAAAAGGTGATATGCAGGCTTATAGTGGAGTTAGAACATTCCCCGCGAGAGTTAGATGTGCAACATTAGCTTGGGTTGCGGCATTAAAAGGATTAAAGGAAGGTTAATTATTATGGATGATAATAAAAAGAAAATAGATAAAATAATTGGTGAATATGAATATGGTTTTAAAACCGATATTGATGCATTGGTCGATACTGGTAAAGGTTTAAGTGAAGCGGTTGTAAGAAGGATATCGGAGTTGAAAAATGAACCAAAATGGATGTTGGAATATAGGTTAAAAAGTTATCATGAATTTATCAAAAGACCTCAACCATCCTTTGGTCCTAATTTAGATGGAATAGAGTTTGATGAAATCACTTATTTTGCAAGATTAGTAGATGAACCAAAATATTCTTGGGATGAAGTTCCAGAAGAAATTAAAGAAACTTTTGAAAGATTAGGAATTCCAGAAGCGGAAAGAAAATTTTTAGCTGGTGTTTCAACTCAATTTGAAAGTGAAGTA
>JAAZKC010000146.1 GCA_012800005.1 Acholeplasmataceae bacterium
TCACAAACGGGTTCTGATGAAGGTGCTAAAAAATATTGGAAAATAAAACCTTTCAGAGATATATATATATCTCTGAAAGGTTTTATTTTCCAATATTTTTTAGCACCTTCATCAGAACCCGTTTGTGAATTCCCCTCAGAATCTATGTAATGAAAATCAGAATTTCCAATAGTTGGGTCAAAAATTAGATGATACCATTTTTGAGCTTCTTCAAACTTCATATTTCGCGACAAATTGTCGGCTATCATTATAGGAATATGGAAAAACATTTCCCAATTGTAAAGTGCATAAGGATCCTGAACAGGAACAGGAGCTGAATCTGAAGGAGTAAAAACAATTTCTTCATATTGTGGATATACGGGTATGATAGTGTCATCTGGTCCATAATAATCTTTAAAATTAATATCAGGTTCTTCCTTAATCAAAAATTTACGCTTTGTACTTTCCTGAAATGATTTCTCAAACAAACATCTAAACCCTGTTGTATTTAATATACTTCTTATATCTCTTGCAAAAGGATAATAAAAATTAATTATTTCGTATCTGACATCATTAATATCAAATTCTTGTTGAGCTGGATCCGATGGTTTTAAATAAGGGATTGATAAAAAAGTTTTGTTTTGTATAAAATCATTTATTACAAATGGTTTAAACCATGATAAATATTGATTTTTTGCCATTCTCCAATCTTTTACGAAAAGTGCTGTATCTTCAAAATGAACATAAAACGCTCTATTTACTGAGTTAAAACTATTAAAAAGTGACATTTTTTTCATTACTGAAGAATATTCTTCATTACCAGTATCGGCTGTAAAGTAACATAATTCTACAAAATGTTTGAATGTATTGGATCCCTCATTTTTTTCTAATGAACATTTCACAGAATTATTAAAAATTTCTAAATCAGAATCATTTTTACCAGAGGCAAAAACATTTGGTTTATAACTTCTATTAAAATGTGAACGATCATGCTCATCAAGAAATGTTTCTACATCGTAATCAAATCTTAAATTCTGTCCGTTAAAATAAAATCCCCCTCGACTACCGAATACTGGATTATTTTTTTTATCCTTACCACAAATACAAACTGACAATGCAATATTAGATGAAGGATGCTCTTCATATGGATAAGCAGTTATTAATATTTGAGTTTGCTTACTTTCATCACTAAATGGTTCGATATAAGTATCATTACTAAAATTAGCTTTCGACCATTTTCCTTTTTTTAATACAGACCATGCCATTTTTATTGAAGTATATTGCCGTGGTTTTGTTTCATCATCTGATGGTTCTAAGCTTACATCTTCATAAGCATTTTTCTTTGTTTCATCAATTTTATTTACAGTAGCAATATCTAACCAGAACATATAAAGGTTACCTCGCCAGTAAACTAATTTTACCATATCTGCTTTTATACCATTATTTATTTCTTCCCATGGTGTCCATGAGGAAAAGTTGTCAAGTCTTCTATAAAAATATTTACTTGGAGAACCTTGTGTTTTTCCGACAAAATGATATGTTTGACTTTCAGAATTTGTATTCCCAACTCTATGTACTGCCAGTATTTCAAGATTTGCAACTTCGTCAAGTTTGTTAATATATTCATGGTATGCTTCAAAAACTGTAGAATCGTCAATATCATTTTGTAGAAGTTTTTCTTCTAATTCTTTGAAAAATGGGCTTTTATCTTGTCTTAATTCTGGATCTAGCCAATTTTCAGGGAAAAACAAAATTTTGCGGTTAGCTTCCCAAACTCTATAGTTACTACGCCACACGAGTTCTTTCTTTTCATCTTCATTAAAACTAAGACCTTGTTCTAATCCCATAAGAATACGCTGAATAAACAGTTGTACAGATAATACAGCCTGTGTTAAACGAGTAGTCTTTACACTTGTTGTCATTTCTGGATCAATCAGAAAATGGTAAAATAAATCACTTGAACTTTCAAACTTTGTACTAGTACTCTGGCTACTAATAATTAAATAATCTCGCAAAGCATTTCGTTGTCTAATTCTAAGTGGGTTTCGTAAAGATTCAGCTATTGAGAACCATTCGTCTTCAGAATATTTGTTTTTTACAAGTTGTCTAATGGTTTCGCTTTGGATAAAACCAATTTCTTGGTCTAGTTTATTAAAATCAATTATGGTTTGTGCATTTGTTCCAAGATGTTTAATAATATATTGACATTGCAACAATCTTTCAAACCAATTAATATACAAGTCAGTCGGCAATACTGATGATAAATTTTCTATATCATTTGTTTTGCACCCACTTATATCGCTAATGAAAGATTTCGCATTTGCCGATAATGAAGATAATTCTGAATTATCTGTAAAAAAAGTAAAGATATCTGTTTCATCTGCAAAGTAAGTGTGCGAAATCCCAATGGCAGTGCTTAATCTTATATATGCCAAAAGCTGTTTCTCTGTAGATTCTTCAATATTAAAAACATTAATGATATTAAACAATTGATTTTCTGATTGAGTTATTTCCCAAATCTTATTTAGCATTACAGTGTTTAATTTGAATTCATTTATAAACAGAGTAGTTTTATATAATATTGAGTAATTTAAAACATCTTGGTTTTCAATAACTATTCCATTATAAAAGTCTTCGTTGCAAAAATGATCAATAATCGGTTCGTCTTCATTATTACCAGCATATTCAAACAAGAGTTTAGCTATTATGTCTTCGCCACATGAAAATTTTTCTGTAAAAAACTTAACGATATTGTCAACTCTTGATTCTTGTTTTAAATTATTTAAGACATAATCTACACGTAAGCAAGGGTTAGAAATATAGCTTTCTAATTCTGTGTTACATAAACAAGCCAAAGCCTCTGATTTTATAATAAAAGAACTAAAATAATCTTCAACAAAAAGTTTTCGTTTTTCATCAGATAATGAATCATTTGGACTATTCAATACTATTGTAACAGCAGTTTCGATATTATCTTCATCTATAAATATAGACATAAGATTTTTTAATTCAAGTGTTTTTGCTTCTAAAACACCTAAATCCATTTGTGTTACATAGTTTATGTATCTTAAATCAATATTATTGTAATTTGGCAATTGAGTATCGGTAAGAAAATCGGTATTGTCTGGAAATGCTGTTGGATTTTTCTCAATAAAATTAGCAACAGTTAATGTCTGACGATAATCTATGTCTATACTGCTACTTGCAACATTTAACAAGCTTGTTTTTTTAATTCTTGTAGAGTATTTATACCCAGATATATTAGCTATGCTATTTTTAATTGTTCCACTTTCTACACTTTTTTTCTCGAAATGTTTACTTGGCTCTAAGTTTTTGCTGTTGTTTATTTCTTTTATATTATAATGAGTATATGGCTTTAAATTCAAATCTATATTTGAGTCTTTAATTGATGTTAGATTTGTAACTGCATTATGACTTAAGTCAAATATTTCATCAAGTTTTACATAAAATGGTTGTAATTCTATTGTTTGTAAAAGAAGAGTTGTCTTTATTTTTGTAAAGATCTTTTTCAACATTTCTCTTGTTATTTTTCTGTTTGTAGGAGATAAAAGATTTGATTCTATTCCTAATCCAACTAACACAGCTTGTAGTTTATTTGTTGCGTTATTTTTGTTATAAAGAAAATATTCTAATATTGTATCTGGTTCCGTTGAATATTGGCTACCAAAATTATGAAATAAATCACTATGAGTTGCAATAAAACTTCCTGCTAAACTTTCATCTTCAAAATCCTCAAACACAAGATCAAGAGCTTGGTCTATAATCATACTAAAGATTTTTTCCGAATTTTCTATTACATGTTTTCTGTATTGTTTTTTCTCAACAGGTTTTATTATTTCTCTTAACTCTTCAAGTTCTTCTTTAATTGTCGTTTCGGTTTTAAAATATTTATTTCCTTCAATATCCAAATTCTTTAGCACATATGCCAAATCTGGAATACTAAACCCATAATCTTTTAGTTTTGTTGTCATTTCAATAAATTCCAACATCTCTTTTGGATTATTTATTTCTGGTTCAAAGTTATTTTTCAAAAAATAAAACTCATCAACAGAAATATTTAACGATTTACATAATAATACTGTTCTTATAATTGTTGACAAAACAGCAAGTGAAGGAGTAGGTAATGGTGTACCCCATTCGTAGTTTATAATTGATAAGTATTGTTGTTCTGTTATTTTTACACCAGAGATATATGGCAAAATAGTTTGTATATTCTCTAGTGTAAAGTTCTCAGGATTACTAGGATTCTCCACATATCCAATTAAATATTCAAAATTTTCCTTAAACTGATAATTTTCAGTTTTTTTCAAGAAAATAAAGTCATAAAGATTCACATAATTTGTGTATGATTTTCCTGTTATAAAATCGCCAAAAAGTAATAGAGTTTCTTCTATTTTAAGATTTAGCAATGATTTGACTTTGCGAAAATATGCTATTTTTATAATATCATTTTCATTTAGTGAGTTGATATTAAAATAATTAAAAATAAGATCCAGCTCAAAAACTTCAACATCAAGTTTTCGACGAAGTCTCTCAAACCGATGTAGCCTATCATAAAAATCAATTCCGGGTGTAGGGTTAGACGCTGTTCCATTTAAAATAAAAGTTGTTTCAAGTGTTCCTGGCACTATGGGGTTGTCTGAATGATCTTCATTATAGTTATTAATAGCATCATTGTAACCTGGTATTGTATAAGTAAAAAAGCGTACATTATCATTATTTACAGGATTTATAAAATATGACTCTAACAATTCGTTAATTTTATCATATGTAAGATCTGAACACAATGTCAACTTTTTCACATTTCCAGTTTCAATATAATTGCTTCCATTTATAACTGTTGATATGCCAGGATATACTTCTTCAAGTTCTTCTGCTTGAGTTATAGGAGTTGTTATCAAAGCTACTTCCTGTGTACTTAAACCAATGGACTCAAATAATATTTCGTTCAAAACATTTTGATTGTCTGATGGACTAAAGTTTTTTAAAATATCTTCTCTACTAAGACCAAGTGTTTTAAGATACAATCTAAATTCTTCTAATGGAAGATTAAAAGGTAACGACCATGGTGCAACTCCTTCTTTAAGATAATTATATGCATTTTTAGTTATTGCTAAATTCTCTGGATATGCAGCAAGTTCCTCAGGAGCCCAAGTAGTTTGCAACTTATTCATTTCAGTTGTTGCCGAATTATGCTGATTTAAGACTTCTTTTTCAAGAATTTCATTAATAAGATCAATATGAGGTAATACAGTATTTGTATTATTGCAATTTAGTAATATATGTTGCAAGTCGGGTCTTCGCGAAAAAAGATTATTTGTTTTTCCATTTGAATCATGTAGAAATTTAAGCAAATCTGTTAAATAGGCTGCTTGGCTAAATAAAGTACGACACTCTGGGTATTCAAAATAATCTTGTGAGCCAAATAGTTCGTAAATACTCGGAAATCCAGCTGTAGTTTCCTGAGAAGTAAAGTTATATGAAGGTACTACAGGAAAATTTGTTTGAGGTCTTCCAAAACTAACAGCTATCATATTAAGAGTAGTTGCATTGCTAACATATATTGAAGTAGTATAAATTTCATCAAGTTCAGATTCATTAACTTCATTGCCTGCAGGCAATGAAGCGAGCATTTGCTCTTTAAAACTGTTGCGTGACAATCTAGCAATTTTACTTGGTGATGTTAAACCACTGGTTTTCATTGCTCCTGCAAGCACAGATTTATTTGCATATGGCGTAAGTTTAAATATTTGCTCGGCTTCTTGAAGCTCAACTTTAAGATCATTAATCTGAGCTTCATTCAATCCATCTAAAATAGTGTTAGGATCGGCAATAGTAGCAAAACCATGATTCTTTCCAAACTGAAAATCTGGATTTAATGACAAAAATGTTGAAATATTAGTGTCTGCAAAAAGTGTTGCATCAGGTTTTATTATTTCATTCTTTAAAAATTGTGATGGATATTGAATTACCATTTGTTTTTTTATATTATTGACATAAGAAGTTACATCACTAAACTCTTCTGGAATTTCAATCGCACTTGAATTAACGTATCCGTTGATAAGAGTCTCTAAATCATCTTGAGCAGCAATTATATCATCAATACTTGTCCAATTAAGACTTGCATCACTAAGAACCGCAACCGACAAGCCAATATTATTATTTGATAATTTGGCTACATTATCATAAACTTCAGCTTTTTTAAATTGATCATTGTCAATTATATTGTTTTCTAATAAATAAAAATTTAATCCTTTACCTTCGTTTTGCTCTTCAGGTGAATTTTTCCAGTCAATAAATGCTTCTACCAACAAAGTTCGATTTAATGAACCACTACCTTGAATTAAGTTAAGTTTGGTATCGACTTCTGATTCATTCAAAAATTCAGTTATTAAACTTTCTCTTAGTCTAGCAATTTCATTATCAATAGTAACACCTTTTTCTTCTACAAAATTTATGATATTTCTCCCGTTTGCCGAAACAACTTCCTCTTTTAATTGCTCTATAGGTGTAAATAAAATATCTTTGTAACTACGTTCTGTTTTATCTTTTAACAAAGCAAACATTATTTGTTCGTCACATGAGAATTTTGTTTTATAATATTTTGCTTTTATAAAATGCGAGGCTTCATCATTGCTTAATTTTAATTTTTTACTTACGTATTCTGTTTTTTGAGTTGCTCGCTCTAAGTCTGATAATGAAAGTTCTTCAAACTCATCTATAGCTAAAAATCGCTCTTCTTTTTTTACAAACTCTGGCTTACCACTTACGTTTTCCTCCCCTACGATAATGTCAACATGGACACTATCTTTTGCATCATAAAAAATATCTGAATAAGTATTAGGAAATTGCAAATCAGGATCACTTGCCTCAATCTGGATGTCAAACGCATTGTTTCCAACGAATTCAGGGTAAATAGATGGGTCTATAAATTTCTCTAAATCTTTTAACATGAAATTGTAAAGAAATTGAAAATAACCATTTGCATCAGTAGAAGCAGAACCTGCTGTACTTGTTGTTAATAACTCGTGTCGCAATACTGTTACTGTAATTCGTTCCAGATTTTCTCCTCTTGTAGTTTGTACTGTTCCTGTTAACTCCATATAATATTTCAGATTGAAAAATGAAATATCATATTTTGAATCAAGAATTTTTTTTACATCAAAAGGCTCTGTTCTTACACTTAAACCTGCATACTTCAATTCAATGAAATGATTGATATTAGGATCTAAATCCCTTTCATCTAATTCAATGATGTAAGAAAAGTCTTTATAGACTTTTGACGAGTTAAATTTTGCATATTTTCTTAATCCTTTAGTGTCATAATAACACAAACTTAAATTAAGATGCTCAGGATATACTAATCCTGGACTTGAAAATGTGATAGTTCCAGTAATTTGTGCCATAACTGTAATTTTTTTATGTTAATAATTTTTTTTAAACAAAATGCAAGTAATAAATATGATTAATTAAACATTTATGTTATAACAGTAGCCTTAATAAAAATTAGCTTTCTCCTCTATCTTCTTAACTAAAAATAATTTATCAAAACTTACAATGTAAAGATAAATAATTTTAATTTATTATTTTATCTTTATTCGAGAAATTATTTATGTTAAAAAACATGTTTTTAAAATTTGTTAACCATATTTCTAACCTATAAATAAATTAGCAACATAGACGATAGTTTTATCAATAAAATGTTACTATAAAACCACACTCCATCTCTTGCTACAACTTAATTTTAAACACATTTAGGTGCCATATGGTACACTACGATTTTAAGTTTATAGTTTTTACAACCCATACAGACACTAAAAATAATTTTTCGACCACAAATATAATAAATATTTTAACATTTTCACTTTGCACAAACATTGACAATCAACACTTTACAAATTTACAATTTGCAAAAGCTCCATATGGGACACTACCAATGTTGCAAACTATTTTACTAAAAAGTAGCATGTGGGACGTTACCCTCACTTTGTTTTAAAAGTAAATCATACTTTTTATACTTTCGCAAATGCCAATCTCTAAGTCTCTTACTTTTGAATTTATATGACTTTAGCTTAACTTTTTCAGTTGTTGGCATTGCTTTTCCGTCATTAATATTAACTTTATAAATTGTTGTGTCTGAAATTAAATAAAGAGTATCACCAATTAAATTAAGATATTTTGATTCATCTATATCAAGCGTTAGTTTTTGAAAATAGGTTTTATCTTCATATGTATAAAAAACAAAATCAAAACTAAAATTTTTAAGTAAAACTCCATTTTTATAAATATGTATTTTAGAGACGGGGATTCTGTCTTCACTAACTAATTTTCCATTTAAGAATTTCATATTTTCAGACTTAAAGTAGCTTTTAAGCTGTACAACAGTCTGTCCATTATCAGAAATAATATAATCGTCTCCTTCTAAATACCTAAATTTAAAAAAATAGTTTTCAAACCTTTTGCCCTTTTCTTTCACAATACCAATTGCATATACAGGTTCTTTTATTTTTTCTGGTATCACCAATAATTTAAAATTGCCATTTGCAGATTTACTTTTATATACCCTACCAACTTTGAAAACAGGAGCTTTTGCAAACAAGCCGTTAGTAATTACAAAGATAAATAGTATAATAAATTTATATTTCATTTAATTTCAACTCCTAATGTACTTTTATTATTTAACACTTTCATTTGAAAAACAGTTTTAGTTTGTGTCTTATTTTCAAAATCCCATCCTACAACAGAAACGACATCTCCTTTTTTATATGGTTTGTCAATTTTTGAATCAATCAAACTAATATTTAATGTCCCAGTAATATTTAAGTTAAGAACATTTAGACCTATTTGTGCCAATTCTTTTTTACTTATTGGGCTTCTTGTTCCCATTAAAGTGTTCAAATGTTCTGCTAAAGGTCTTGATTCATAATACAAGCCATCCACATCTGTAACATATTTGTCTTTAAATCCAAAATCATGACCAATTTCATGAGAAAGTACATCTGCACCATCGATAGTATCTAAATATATTTTATCATACCTCCCTTTATTAGAATAAGAACTTGTTGGTGTTAAAGGTGATAGTGACATCAAAATTGTCCCAAATCCACCTGACTCATCTATTTTCTGTTTTGCTTCCCGTCTATTTTTGACAACTTCGTATTTTGTTTCAATTTCAATATTAATTTTTTGTTTATCAAACTTAAAAGTGCCGTCTTTCTGCAATCCTGTTGTAGAAAAATCTATTAAATTAAATGAGTCTCCTTTTAAATATTTTTCATTTATATCATTAATCATGGTTTCAAAATTGTCAAAAATAGACGGGAAGCAAAACAGAAAATAGATGAGTCAGGTGGATTTGGGACAATTTTGATGTCACTATCACCTTTAACACCAACAAGTTCTTATTCTAATAAAGGGAGGTATGATAAAA
>JAAZKC010000147.1 GCA_012800005.1 Acholeplasmataceae bacterium
TAAACATTATTAGTAATGTAAATAGGATTTCCTAGTAAATAAAAAAAATTCTAATAATGAGATTACCAGTTAGCGGTAATCTTTTATTATTAAAAACATTGAGTTATATTGTATAATATAAGTATGGAAATATTATTAGTAACTAAAAATGAAAATAAGGTTAAAGAAATTAAAGAAGCACTAAAAGGTAAGGATTATAAACTTATTACTTTAAGCGATTTAAGTGATTTAGATGAAGTAGAAGAGATTGGCCTAACATTTAAAGAAAACGCATTTATTAAAGCGAAGTATTATGCGGATAAATATCATAAAGTGGTTTTATCAGATGATTCAGGTTTAGAAGTATTTAGTCTAGAAGGTCGTCCAGGAGTTCATTCAAATAGGTATGCGAAAACTCAAACAGAGGCTAATCAAAAGCTTATAGAAGAACTTAAAGGTAAAGATTCTCATGCGAGATTTGTGACAGTGATGTGTTTATATAACCCTTTTACTAAAGAAGCGAAGTATTATAAGGGAATTTTAAAAGGTAAGATAATAAATAGCCCAAGAGGGACTAATGGTTTTGGTTATGATCCAATCTTTTTACTTCCTAATAATAAAACTTTAGCGGAACTTACTTTAGAAGAAAAAGTGTTAATTTCCCATAGAAGTATAGCACTAGAAAAGTTAAGGAGTGACTTATGAAAATACTTATTACAGCTGATATGCATGGTAATTTAGAATTACTAGATAAAATTAAAGAATTTTACGATATCCATCTTGATGCGGGAGATGCTTTAGTTCCTGAACATATTTTAGATATTAAGAAAATAATTTCTGTTAGAGGTAACAGTGATTATTATTCTAAACTACCTATGGAGAGATTACTTACTTATGATAATAAAACATTTTTAATTTTACATGGGCATACTTTTGATGTTAAGTATGGCTTAGAAAGATTAATAAATTACGCAAAACTTAAAAATGTGGATTACTGTATTTATGGTCATACCCATATTCAAAATGTTTTCATAAAGGATGATATTACTTTTATAAACCCTGGCGCAATAATTAATAAACCGCTTGAATATGCGATTTATGAGGATGGGAAAATCACATTAAAGAAGGAATGAAAAATGATTTTAACTGCGAGCAAAAAATATTTAAAAAATCCTAAAATTGAATATCGGCTCTTAGGAGGAATGAGCAATTATACTTATGTAGTTAGTGAAAATGATAAAAAGTATGTCATAAGAGTTTTAGGAAAAGACGCTAATTTATTTGTTCATAGAAATGAAGAAGAGTATCATATAAAGATGTTTGAGCGGCTTAATATAACTAATAAGACATTATATTTTGACCTTGAAAGTGGCGTAAAAGTAACTGAGTATGTAGAAGGTGATATTTTAAGCGAGATAAATACTCTTAATTACTTATCCGAAGTAGCGGATATTTTAAAAAAAGTTCACACTAGTCCTAAGTCAAAATATGATTATGACCTATTTAGTCGCTTAAAAGAATTTGAAGCAATTAATAAAGATATTCCTAAAGTATACTATGAACTAAAAGAGTGGGCCTTAGAAAAAAGAAAAACAACTTATAAAAATATAGAACTTACATTTACCCATGGCGATAGTCAGCCATCAAACTTCATTGTCAGTAAGGATAAAGTTTATCTTGTTGACTTTGAATTTTCAGGAAATAATGACCCTTATTATGATATTGCTTGTTTTGGAAATATTCATTTTGAATATGCAACTAAACTTCTTAATGTTTATTTAGGAAGAAACGCAAACGTAAAAGAATTAAAGCGTTTATACTATAATCGAATAATTCAAGCTCTACAATGGTCATTGGTCGCTAAATATAAACATGAAGCAGGAATGAGTGAAGAGTTAAAAGTACCATTTCTTAAATTAATGAATGATTATCTTAATTTAGGATTAAAACTTAAACAAGATTATGAGCACCTTAGATAGGCAAAAAACACTAAATAAATTAATTAAACAAATTGAAACCTCTAGTATTCAAGAAGAGGTTATTTCTGCGTCAATAGAAGCTTCAAAGCTTTTAAGTGAAGATTATCAATATGAAGAAAGTATTTTGATTTTAGATCAATTACTCCCATTATTTCAAAATCAGCACGAACACCCTTCTTATGATGTTATTTTAGTTTTATTAATTGAAAACGCGCTTAAAGGAAACTTAAAGACTGATGCGCTAAATTATATTAACTTGAGAAAAGAATCACTTAAAATTTTAGATGAATATAAATATACCTTAGATTTAATAGAATTTAAAAAAGCTTTTAATGAGCCTTATTTTCATTTAATTGATGATTTAATTAAAGTAAATGTAAGTAAAGAGATAATTGCGCCACTAATCTTTGAAAAAATCATTAAAAATAAAACAAATTATGAAGATGCGTTAAAAGATATAGAAACACTTAAAAGATATGAAATAAAAGAGTATCATGAACCAATTAAAGCTATTTATTATTATCTTCTTTATAATAATGATTTAGAAGTTTTAGAATTTGAACTTAAAAAAGATGATTCAGTTATCTCTAAGTATTATGAACTGCTTTTATTAATTGATAAAAACTTATATAAACAGGCTCAAATTTTAGAAGTAGAATATGAACAAGATTTTGATAAATTACCTCTAAATCTTCAACAACACCTTTATAAAAGGTTGGTATCTTTTTATAAAGATGATTTAAGAAGTTTAGAACATTATACTGAAAAACTAGAAAATACGACAAAACTTCTTACAAAAGAAGAAGTTAAAGAACAATCAGTCTTAAAACTTCCTAAAAAGAAAAAAGAAACTCCTAAAAAAGAAGAACCATTAGAATTTAAAGATGCGAAACTTAAACAAATAAGTATCTCTCATGATGAAGTTTTATTTAAAATTGATAAATATATGTTAAGTATAATTGGTTTAAAAAGAAATGTTTCTTTTCATGAATACTTACGTCAAATGTCAATTCAAATGGAGAAGTATTTTAACTTTTCTGATATTTTATTTAACTTTAATTATGAAGTTTATCATTATAAAAAAGAAAGATTATATGAAAAAAAGATTGATAGACAAATTCTTGATACTACCGTTTTAGGAATAAGCGCTAATAAATATGAAGATATTATTGAATATACTAAAAACTTAAAATATGACTACGATATTCTTACAAATAAACGCTTATCAGAAACAGATGTAAAAAGCGTTTATGTTTATGCGCTAGAAAATAGAAGTAGTATTTGTTTTTACAAAAAAGAAGATA
>JAAZKC010000148.1 GCA_012800005.1 Acholeplasmataceae bacterium
ATAAATATTTTATATAATTTCCTATAGTTACATGATTTGTTTTAATTTTTTTGTTATTTAATATGTTTGATATATTATTAGCTGTTGTAAGATTTGATATATTATCCATTAAAAATTCTGTTAAAGTATCTAATAGCGAAACATCTTCAATATTATATCTATCTACTAAATCTCTTTTAATTAAAGATGTATAAACATTTTTTATATATGCATTAGAATCTTCCTTATTTTCATATAAATACGAACCAGCTAATCCTCCCACTTTTAAGTAATTTTCTAAATGATTAGAAAAATTATCATTTATCTCAAAATATTCTAGATATTCTTTAAATGAAAAAGGAAAAACCGGAATTTCTATAAATCTTCCAGTAAATAAAGTAGATAAATCTGAACTTAATAAAAAAGCGTTAAATCCAGTCAAATAAATATCATATTTTTTGTTATTATGAAGACTGTTAACAGCAATCTCAAATCCTTTACAAAGCTGTACTTCATCAATCATTAAAACATTTTTTGTATTTTGTTTATAGTTTCTTTCAACATATGAATAAAGACTTTTATAATCTTTTATATCATCATATTTTAAATTACCATAATCAATTTCTATTAAATTTGTTTCGGGTTCATTTTCTTTAATGTATTTTAAATAAGACCTCATAAGCTCAGACTTACCAGATCTTCTAATACCAGTTATAATTTTAATATCAGGAGTATTTCTAACTCTTTTAAGCCTATCTAAATATAAAGTTCTTTCTATAAGTTTCATGACCACACCTCACTTTCAAGAAAACAAAAATTTTGTTATCTTGAAAGTTAATGTTTTTTAATTTTATATAGTCATTTCGTCCACATTTTTAGGACAACTGAAATAGATATACTTATAAATCAAACTGCAATTTCGTATTTTTCATTTGTTTTATTCCGCGTTTTTCAGATTATTAAATTATCTATATATAAAGTCTCTACTTGTCTTGACTTGCTTTCAATAAAATGTCCTCCCAATTACTCAAATCTTATTTATTATATCAAAAATAAAAGTACCCTTTAAGTGATTGTAACTGAGGAAAGTTACATGCACACTATTGGGTACTTTTATATTAACATTTGTATAAATTAAAGGAACACTTTATTTATTAAACGACAATTCTGTCGCAAGAAGCGACATTTTTGTCGTTTTCACACTTTTGAAGCTTCACCTCTAATTTTACTTCGTGTTTCCCTAAATGTCTCCCCAAATATCTCTTCAAATAAAATTTTAATACGAATTGACAATTTAATACTTTAAATATGGCTAGGAGTACTTTTTTAAAGTATATAAAGATTATCTAGAATTAAAGAGTTCGAACCCTTGATACGAGATTTTAAAAACCAATATTAGCATTAAAAAACGCCTTTTAAAGGCGTTTAACAGTTAGTGTTCGACTAATTTTAAATGGCAGGGATAGCAGGATTCGAACCCGCTCTTACTGTTTTGGAGACAGTCGTGCTGCCGTTGACACTATATCCCTAATTAACACGTGCTCATATAATATAGCACATGTTTTTATTTAAATCAATTTTATTCTTCGTTTTCTTCTACTTCTTCAATATCTTCAATTGGAACGGAGATAATTGTTTCTTTTTCATGAACTTGAAGGTCTTCGTCTCTTTCTTCAATATCACCAATTGAACGAAGATTTAAATTTTCTCTTGGTTTTTCTGGTTCTTTTTCTGGTGTTGAGGCTTGTTTTGAATAACGTGCTCTAACTGGCTTTTTCTTTCTAAAGAAAATTGCCCACATCGATAATGCCGCAATAACTAAATAAACAATCATTGTAATCCAAATTTTATATTGGTATTTATTAAGTTTAACCGGTTTAACTGTTTCTATATTAACATCTATTAATTCTGTTTCTTGACTAATATAAGTTCTAGTAAATTGTTTTGCTAGACCTTCTTTACTTACAATCTCATCTCCAACTAAAACATAATAATAAAGGTCTTTATCATCAGTTGTAATATCAAATGTTCCAGTATAAACTAAATTCTTTTTCTTATCTTTAGTAAGTTCATATGTTTTATCAGTTAAATCATAATTATTAAAATTACCAACAACATAAATTTCTTTATCAGTTTCTTCTGATAATGTAATATTAAATGTTTGTTTATATGTTTTTTCTGTTCCTTTTTCACTTACCGCCTCATCTATTACTGCAGTATCTTTATTAATGGTTTCTTTTATGTAAGTTACCGCCACATTTTCTTTTTTAACATAAGCTTGAATGTTTGCCTCATTTGCGGTAATTAAAGCCCCTAATTCATCGTTAAAGTCATAAAGAACTTTATCTCCATCTTTAACTTTAAAATCTATAATATCTTCCATAAAGGCCTGTTCTAGATATAGATTATCTAAATGAAGCCATTGTAAATACCAATTTTCTTTACCTAAAGAAACTAAATCATATTCTAATGCTGATTCTTTATTTGTTTTCACAACTAATTTAAGTGCCTCTGGGCGTGGATCTTTACTATAACTATCTACTAAAAAGATAATAGAACTATTATGTTGGCTACCAACTAAAAACAAATTAAGATTAAATAATACTTCATCATTTTCATCTTTAACAACTTCTGTCAATAAATCATCTTTAGCTCGCTCTGAGAATATTGATTTAAAAAAGGTATAATCATTATTTTTAATCGCTTGATCCGCTTCATAACTAATCGCTTCTGTAAAGGCTGATTGTTGGCTACATCTAAATAAACTTAAGCCAAAAAACATCACAATTACTCCAAATAATACTTTTCCTAATAATTTCATAAAAAATGTCCTCCTTAAATTAAAGACTAATATAATAATATCAAAGAATAAATAAATTTCCAAATATAAATTATTCGTTTATACCTTAATATTGTCGCTAAAGATGAAATTTTTCATATTTTCTTTTTTTTAAAGACTTTACATTTTTTTTTAATATAGTATAATAAAAAGGCATGGCGGTTGTGGCGAAGTGGCTAACGCATCGGATTGTGGCTCCGACATTCGCCGGTTCAATTCCGGTCAGCCGCCCCATTAAGATAGGCCCATAGCCAAGCGGTAAGGCAACGGACTTTGACTCCGTCACTCGTAGGTTCAAATCCTGCTGGGCCTGCCATATAACGAAAAACGCGAACCCTTTCTAGGATTCGCGATTTTTTTATTTTTTTACCGCTTATCTTTAAATAACGACCACTTATCTTTAAAGTGTTGAAAAAGAATTTGAGATTATATAAAATGAAATCGAAGTTAAAAAAGGAGATGGTGTCATTGAAGGTAGAAATAAAGATTGATAAAAAGGTTTCTGAAACAACGGTAGTTATAATTGCTAATGAACTTACTAATGAAGTTATTGAGTTACAAGAAACTCTTTTAAATACTAAACCTAATATTATTTCTGGATTTAGTGATTATAAATTAGAAATTATTAAAGAAGAAAACATTGTTCGTATTTTTGCAGATCAAGGTAAGGTTTATATAGTTACTAAAGATAAAGAGTTTACTTCTAAATTAACTTTAAATGAATTAGAAAATAGGTTAAACAAAAGTTATTTTTTAAGAATTTCTAGAGGAGATATTATTAACTTAAACAAAGTCAAAAGTTTTGATTTATCTTTTGTAGGAACTATTTATGTAGAAATGCTTAATGGAGATGTTTTATATGTCTCAAGACGTAAATTAAAAGATGTTAAAAATTACTTAGGAATATAAGGGGGGATTATTATGAGTAAAAAATATTTTTTAGTTAAAGATTTAGTTTTAAGTTTTCTTGCGGGTATTGGAATTGGCCATATTTTTTCACTATTAGTTTCAGCTTTTATTATCAAAAATTCTTACGGTGTAGTTGTTCCAAAGTTTAGTGAAATGATTTTAGGAAATGAAATATTAGCCGCAACAATTAGCGCACTTATTTGTGGAGTTTTAGGAGTTGTCTTTTATCTAACAAGTAATATTTGGAAAAAAGAAGAGTGGAGTATTATTAAAAAAACAACCATTTATTATTTTTCCACAATTATTCCAACTATTCTTGCGGGTACATTCTTAAAATGGTTTAATGTTAATATTCTTTCACTATTAATATTTATTGGAATATTTACTCTTATTTTTATAGCTATTTGGATAATTATGTATTTTATAATGAAAGAAGAAATAAAGAAAATAAATGCTAAATTAAAAGAAAAAAAGGTGTAATTAAAAAAAGCGGGGCTGTAAAGAAATGAAGAATTAATTTTCTTTTGAGACTTTACAGTCTTTTTTTCTTTTTAGTTCTTCATAAAATGTGGATAACTCATTAAAAAAGCCTATTTTTAGGCATAATAAAAGAAGATTTGGTTAAATCTTGAGTTTTCCACAGGATAACTAATCAACTATTCTGTATCTTTTATTATGATATTTTGATAAATTGTATCCGATTGCGGTTAGAAAAAACTCTAACTTTA
>JAAZKC010000149.1 GCA_012800005.1 Acholeplasmataceae bacterium
CAATTAAATTTGTATTATCAAGAGTTAAAGTTTATAAAAATGATGACTTTATTCCTGGAACAGGATTCGCATTAATAAACACTGGAACAATAACTAATTCTTATGTTGATCAAGGTTATACAAACGCGCCAACATATTTAAGTGAAGCTAGTGATTTAGATGTTTATCTTTTAACTACTGAAGCCTTCACAAACGCATCAACTTATGCAGGTTTTGATTCTAATATTTGGTTAATAAGAGAAGGTTTTGTTCCAATGTTGAAAAATGAAAAAGTAATTACTATTAACAACAAGCGTTTCACAGTAAATGCTGTTAAAGAAACTGGCGTAACAATAGATGCTACATTAAATGCTTATCCTGAAGATGTATTAACATATGCATTAAAAGAACCAGTTACTGGAGTTTCACTTTCTGGTAATCATGTAACAGTGACTACTGAAGCAGTCCATTTATCCACATTTACGGTAGTAGTTGCTATACAAGGGACAAGTTATGGCAAAGAAATTACATTTACTGTCAGAAATAATCCTACATCTTGTGCGGAAGTTGTTCAAATAACAACCGAAGATCAGTTTAAAGCATTAATGTATGGCGATGAAGAAGCAATGGAAAAACAATATAAGTTAATGAATGATATTACATTAACAGGGTTTTATTATTTCCCAATTGGAAGTGAAACAAACCCATTCTTAGGAACATTTGATGGCCAAGGACATACAATTACGGGATTTCAAGGTGGAGATGGAGAACACAACTTTGGAATATTTGGGGTTGTTGGCACATCAGGAGTTATTAAAAACTTAGGGTTAAAAGGTAGAAGCACAGTAAATCCAGATATAACAGTGGATTTCTACAAAGGAAATAATTCTGCGTTTGTCGCAAGTGTAAACTATGGAACTATTGAAAATATTTACATAGAGGGTATTATTCAATCACCGAGAGTATTAGTTGCAGGTATTGTTGCTCATAACCACGGAACTATTAACAATGTTGTTTCTCAAGTTAAAGTTATTAAGGCTACAAATCAAATTGGTACAGCAGGTGCTTTAACAAACACAGGAACTATTACTAATGTATTTATTAATAAAGGAGTTACTGGTGAAACTACATTCTTACCAGAAGCAAGCACTTTTGATAGTTTCCTTTATGCTGAAGTAGACTTTAAAGCTGCCACAACATATACTGGAATACTTGATCCAACCATTTGGGAAATTGTTGATGGTGAGGTTCCAAAATTAAAGCCACAAATTTAGGAGAGTATAATGATTATTTTACCAAAGCCAAGATTGATTAAATTAAAAGATAAACATGTTAAATATAATGGTATTACTTTAGGTGAATATCCAAGTGAATTAAGTGAAGTTATAAATTATTTAACTAAAAAAATATCCTTTGTTAAAAAAGGAACTTTACTTGAGTTTAAAAAGGATGAAACCTTAGGTAATCAAGAATATAATTTAACATTTAATGATAAAATCATCTTGGCTTATGGTAATTTGAAAGCGGCTTATTACGGCGTTTTAACATTGATTCAAATACTTAAACAAAACCCTAATGAGCTACCTTTATTTGAAATTAAAGATAAGCCCGCGTTTGAACACCGGGGCTTAATGTTAGATATTAGTAGAAATAGAGTTTATAAGGTGGAAACATTTTATAAGATTATTGATTTTATTTCAGAACTTAAAATGAATGAACTTCAATTTAATGTTGAAGGAAATTCTTATTATTATCCTTCTAAAAGTAAGTATTATAAACATGAAAATCAAATGCTTACAAAAGAAGATGTATTAAAAATTGATGCGTATGCAAAAAAACGCTTTGTTAAATTGATTCCTAACCAAAACTCATTTGGACATATGAGTTTTTGGTTAAATCAAAAAGAATTTAATCATTTGGCAGAATGTCCAAAGGGTTATACATGGAAATGGATGGTCAATGCCCCGTCTTCAACTTTAAATCCCCTCCTTTCTGATTCAATAAAATTTGTTGAAAGTTTATTTGATGAGTATCTTATAGGGTTTAGTAGTGATATAGTGAATATCGGGGCAGATGAACCATTTGAATTAGGCTTTGAAAAAAGTAAAAAAGCTGTAGAGAAACATGGTAGGGCTAAGGTTTATTTAGATTATATAATTAAACTTCATGACTATTTTAAAGTTAAAAATAAAAAGATTATGATGTGGGCAGATGTAATAAAAAACCATCCTGAAGCATTAAGTGTATTTGATAAAGATATAACTGCTTTAGAATGGGGATATGATGCTAATGATTTTCATGATGAAACATTAAAAATGTATCAAGATAATGAAATAAAGTTTTATGTATGTCCAGGAACAAGTATGTGGAATAGTATTGCGGGAATTCATCAAAATATGATTCCTAATATTAAAAGAG
>JAAZKC010000150.1 GCA_012800005.1 Acholeplasmataceae bacterium
GATAAAATAAAAAATATTTTATCAGAAGTTAAATTAGTAACCAAAGAACAACTTTGGGATATAATTCATAAAATCAACCCAAATAGAAAACATGATTATATGCGGTTTTATATTTTTGATTTGGTAAAAAACAATATTATTTATAGACTTAATAATAAATACTATAAATTTAATGATAAGTTAAAGTCGTTTCAGTATGAATACATTCAAATTGATAATATGTTAAAAGAAAAAATAGAAGAAAAATTTGAAGGAATAGATGTTTGTGTTTGGAGTACTAGTTTTTTATCAAGATTTTTGAATCTTTTACCAACTATAAATTATACATTTGTTGAAATTATTCAAGATTTTCAAAAACATTTATACGATTATTTAAAAAAAGAGTACAATGTACTAATTAATCCTACTGAAAAAGAATTAGAATTGTATTTTAAAGGGGAAAATCAGGTGGTTATTAAAAAATTATTAGTTAGAGCACCACTCGATAAACCTTATCGTCATAACATTGCTATTAATAGAAATATAGGGAAAAAGAAATTTACCTTATATAAACCAACAATTGAAAAAATATTGGTGGATATTTTTGTCGAATCAGAAAAATATGATATATTTAATGACATTGATGAAATATTTAAAGGTACATTAAAAACTTATTGTGTTAATTTCCAAAAACTCTTCTCTTACAGTAAATACAGAGGTGTTTTAGAAGAGATGAATGATTTTATTTTACATTCAATAAAGTATGATTATAAAAAAGGAGAATTTATATGATTAATGAAGCTTTGTTACGAAATAAAGATGAACTAAAAAAATGGATTGAAGAACATGCTGATAAAGAAATTAAATATATAACTTTAGAGAGACAAATATTCGCTTTTTATTTGTTGGAAAAACTTGTTGAAACGGGAATTGAATTTATATTTAAAGGTGGAACATCACTTATTCTTTTATTAGAACAAACAAACAGATTTTCTACTGATATTGATATTTTAATATCAAAACCAAAGTTAGAAAAATTGTTGCTTTTATTTGAAAAATTTGCAACACCAGAATCTATTTTTACAAGTTTTGAAGAAGATATTAGGTTAGATTCAAATTTCCCTAAAAAACATTATAAATTTTACTATAATTCATTATATAAAAACGAGATTCAAGATGGATATATTTTGCTTGATGCCGTTTTTCAAGAAAACCCATATAAAGATTGGTTGAAAAACCAATCAAGAATGATGTCTTATTGACAGAAGAACCTTATCAAAATATAATAATGCCATCAATTACAGATATTATGATTGATAAACTTACAGCTTTTGCACCAAGAACGATTGGAATTAAATTTTATAAAGAACGAAAAGATGGTGTTAAAAAAGAGCACACAAGAGAGGTTGCAAAACAATGGTTTGATATAAATGAAATTTTTAAAAAATGTAATAACTTTGATAATCTAAAAGAAAGATACATTAAATTATCAAAATTTGAAATCAACCAAAGAGGATTAAATAATGTAACATACAATGATTGTTTAAAAGATAGTTTTGAATGTGCCCTAGAATATTTGAGAGGTGGGAGTTACGATAAAGAACTAAATGAAAATTTAAAAAAAGGAATTAAAAAACTTGATTCGTTCGTTAATGTAAGTATTGATAGTAATTATTTTGTTGAAGCGGCAGTTAATACTATTGAGTTAATTTCTAGGATATTTTGTGATGATTCAATAGAATACGACAAACTTGTTAAAAAATCACAAAAAAATATGCCTTATTCAGAATTTATTAAAGAAAATGATCTTAAACTATCAGTGCAAAAAGTGCGGTTCAATAATAAGGACGATCGTGAAAGATTTATTAAATCAATAAGAGTAATTAATGAATATATATAAAAGCATGCAACCGTTTCGGCAAACGTATATATTTTGAAAAAAATACATTTGTTACAATTAAATAATACATGTTATAATTTATAACGGTGATGAATTATGGATTATCAGAAACTAAATGAAGAAAAAAGAAGAACTGTAAGACCATATGGAATAATGACAATAGTGGGTGTTGTTTTGGTTGTTTTAGGTTTTGTTTTATTTATTAGTATAGAGTTTGCCCCAATAGCTTTTATACTTTTTATTGGTGGTGGAACATTAACTGTAATAGGTTCTTTACGATCAAAAAAAGCATTAGATAAAATTAAAGATGTTGTAATAAATGCGATAATGAAAGAAAAGGGTATTGAAGGAATTTATCAGGCGAAAAATTATTTTTCTCAAGAAGTAATTAAAGGAACTGGAATGATAGGTTCTTATAATAGATATAATGGATCTGATTATACTAAGTTTGATTATAAAGGTTTAACAATTGAATATTGTAGGTTAGATATTTATATGGTTACTTCAAATGGTAAAAGTAGCAGTAGTACACCTGTTTATGTAGGACCATGGATAATTATTAACTTACCTAGAAATTTAAATCAAAGAATAAAAATCTTTGAAAAACAATTTTTTTCTAAGGGTGTTAATAATAGTGGTTTAACAGAAGTTAAAACTGAGTCTGTAACATTTAATGATAAATTTGCTTCATGGACAACAGATGAACACACTTTCTTTTATGTGATGACACCTAAAATGATGGAAAACTTATTACAACATGAAGCTAATCATCAAGGAAGAACATTATTTTGTTTATTAAATAATAAGATTCATCTTGGAATGCATGGAAAAAAAGAAAAGAAGTTTAAGATTCCTTTAATTGAAGATATTAATAAAGAACATCTAAAAGCGATAAGCAATGACTTTGATGCGATATTAAGTGTTGTTGATATTTTAGATTTTGAACATCAAAAATATGGTATTTAATAGATAAAGAGAAACCTTTTTGGTTTCTTTTTTCTTGATGCAAATCATTCTCTTTATAAATAAGGCTTTATTTAGAATAAATAAACGTGTTATTTATAAAATACATGGTATAATGTGTTGCGTATTGGAGGTTTTTATGAAACAAGTAAAGAAAGATATTATTATGATTGTTATATCACTTATATTAATTATTGTTGGAATTATCTTAGAAAATGTTAACCCTGATTTAGATAAATGGGTTTTTATCACTATATATGGACTTGCGTTTGTGATTGGCGGATATAAAAAAGCGAAAGAAGGAATTACAGATACAATTAAAGATAAAGCCTTAAACGTAGAAATTTTAATGATTCTTGCGGCGATTGGTGCTTTAATTTTGGGAGATTATAAAGAAGGTGCAATTTTAATCTTTATTTTTGGAGTATCAGGAATATTAGAAGAATACGCAACTTTAAAAAGTGAAAAAGCTTTAACTGAACTTTTACACCTTGCCCCAGAAAAAGCTTTTGTGGTTGATGGTGATGACTTTAGGGAAGTTTATGTTAAAGATTTAAAAATTGATGATATTGTTGTAGTTAAGGTTGGAGAAGAAGTTCCTGTTGATGGAGTTATTACTAGAGGTGAAACTTCTATTAATGAAGCTATGCTTACTGGAGAATCTAACTTAGTTGATAAGAAAGTTGGTTCAAAAGTTTATGCAGGAACAATTAACCAGGTGGGAATGATTTTAGTTAGAGTTATTAAAGATGCGAGTGAAACAGTTGTTAATAAGATTGTTTCGTTTGTTGAAGATGCTCAAGAATCAAAAACCCCTCAAGAAACATTTTTAGAACACTTTGAAAAGTGGTATGTTTATGCGGTAATATTATTAGCGGCATTACTAATGTTAGTACCACTACTTAATAACTTTGGATTATCTGTTTGGGATTGGAAAACGGCTTTCAATAGAGGAATAATTGTTTTAGTTGTGGGAAGCCCATGTGCTTTAGTTGCTTCAATTACACCTGCGGTTTTAGCAAGCCTTTCTAATGGTGCAAGACAAGGAATTTTAATTAAAGGTGGCCCTGCGATTGAAACAATGAAAGATATTGATACTGTTGTTTTTGATAAGACAGGAACGATTACTAAAGGTGAACCTAGTGTTCAAGGATATAGATTTTATAATGTTTCTGAAGAAGAGTTTTTAGAGGCGGTAGTTTCAATTGAAAGAAATTCAAACCACCCACTCGCAAGAAGTATAGTTGAACATTTTTCTGATGTGAAAACTGTTGAAGTAGAAACTAGAGAAATTCCTGGAACAGGAATTGAGGGAGTTATTAATGGTAATACTTGGTTAGTGGGTCGTTTTACTATGGATATGTGTAAAAAGTGTAGCCTTGATATGAAAACACTAAAAGAAGATGGGTATATGCTTGTGACAGTAGCTAAGAATAACTTTATGGCTGGATTGGTTCTTTTAAAAGATGAAGTAAGAGAAAATGCAAAAGATGTAATTGATTTACTTCATGAAAATAATATGAAGGTTGTGATGTTAACGGGTGATAATAATAAAAGTGCTTCTAATTTAGCAAATGAACTTGGAATCGATCATTTCAAGAGTGAATGTTTTCCATTAGATAAAGTAGAAGAAGTTAAAAGATTAAAAGAAAATAAAAGAAATGTATTAATGATTGGTGATGGAATTAATGATGCGCCAGCACTTGCGATTGCGGATATTGGAGTTGCGATGGGGAGTGGAACTGATGTTTCTTTAGAAACTGCTGATATGGTATTTATGAATGATAACCTAGAAAATATTATTAAAGTTAAAAAATTATCAAAAAGACTTAGAAATATTGTTTTACAAAACGTTATTTTCTCAATTAGTGTTATTATATTATTGTTAGTGTTTAATATTTTTGGACTTGTGATGATTACTCTTGGAGTAATTGCTCACGAAGGGTCAACAATATTAGTTATTTTAAATAGTTTGAGGTTACTTTATATTAAAAGGTGATGGTTAGTGAAAGTTAGAAATGTTATATATCCTTTAATATTTTCTTTAATAGTAGCGATATTATTGTTTATCTTAAAACAATATACCGCAGCTATTATTGCGGCATCTTTTAGTTTTATTATGTTAATTTCTATGATTGGAATAGTAATATTTAATAAAAAAGAAGAAAGTAGAAAAGATAAACGTTATGGGATATATACTAAAGAAAATTTAATTGTTGAGTTTAATAAACTAAAAAAACAAAAAGATGAAAACAAATTAAAAGCTTTAATGCTTCTCTATATTGTCCCTAATAGAAAGTATGAAGATAATGAAATTAAAGCTCTAGCAAGTTATTTAAATAAAAAGTTTTCTATTGATCCGATTGGTTATGATGAGGGAATTAGTATTGTCTTAGCAAACATTCATGAACTTTTATTAGAAGAAATGATGAGACAAATAAAGATAGAACTTATTGAAAATAATATTAAAATAGACTATAAATATGGATTTAGTTATTATAC
>JAAZKC010000151.1 GCA_012800005.1 Acholeplasmataceae bacterium
TAGTAGATGAAGAAAACTTTGAATGGGAAGATGCTTGGAATATTACTAAAAACTCAGTCGCATATACTAACCATACTATCTTATCAGAAGCACTAGAAAGATGGCCAATTAGATTATTTCAACCATTACTACCAAGAATTTATACTATTACAGAAGAAATTAATCGTCGTTTTGAAATTGAACTTAAGAAAAAATATGGCGAACACGCCAGTGAAGTTTATGATATGGCAATTATTAAACACGGAGAGATTCATATGGCTAATTTAGCGATTGTAGGCTCTTACAGTGTTAATGGGGTTGCGAAACTTCATACAGAAATTTTAAAGAATATCACTATGAAAAACTTTAATAAGTTCTATCCTAACAAGTTTAATAATAAAACAAATGGAATTACTCATAGAAGATGGTTACTTCAAAGTAATCCAGGCTTATCTAATTTATTAAATGAAACAATCGGCCCTGATTGGATAAGTAAGCCAGAAACTTTAGAAAAACTTTCTAAATTCCAGCACGATAAAAAGTTTAGAGAGGCATACGCATTAGTTAAAAAAGAAAATAAAAAGCGTTTAGCTGATAAAATTTATAATCAAATCGGCGTTAAACTTGATGAAAACTCAATCTTTGATATTCACGTAAAACGCCTCCATGAATATAAACGTCAACTATTAAACGCACTTCATATTATGTATTTATATAATGAGTTAAAGGAAAATCCTTCATTTAGAGAAAGATTCCATCCTCAAAGCTTTATCTTTGGAGCTAAAAGCGCCCCAACATATTATTTCGCTAAAAAAATCATTAAACTTATTAACACAATTCAAAATAAAGTTAATAATGATAAAGAAATTTCTAAATATATTAAAGTGGCCTTTGTTGAAGATTATAATGTTACTTACGCAGAAACAATTATGCCTGCCGCAGATATTAGTGAACAAATCTCAACTGCCTCTAAAGAAGCAAGCGGAACTGGTAATATGAAGTTTATGATGAATGGAGCGATTACTTTAGGTACTCTTGATGGAGCGAATGTAGAAATTAGCGAATTAGTTGGTAAAGATAATATCATTTTATTTGGCTTAAAAGCGGAAGAAGTTACTAAACTAGAAAAAGATGGCACATATAATCCATATGATATTTACTTAAATGATCCAAAAATTAAAAAAGTTATTGATCAACTAACAAACGGTTTTTTTGAAGATGTTTCAATTAGCGAGTTTGAAGAAATTAAAGAAAGCCTTCTTAGAAGAGATCAATACTTCATCTTAAAAGACTTTAATTCTTACCGTCAAGCTCAAGAGCGTGCGAACCAACTATATCAAGACAAAGAAGCATGGCTTACTAAAACAATTTATAATACTCAAAGAAGTGGTTTCTTTTCAACTGATAGAACCATTAGTGAATACAATAAAGACATTTGGCATTTAGAGAAAATTAAGTAAAAAATAAGACTGAAAACTTTTTTGTTTTCAGTCTTTTATTATTTCTTTCAAATGCTTAATAACGCCATTTTCATGATTATCATAACGTGTAATTTCATCACTAACTTCCTTAACCACATCTGCGGCATTTTTCATTGCGACACCACGATATGCATAATTAATCAATTCAACATCATTATCGCCATCACCAAAGGCAATAACATCTTTTTTGTCAAATTTTAATAACTCAATTACATCAAGTAATGCTTTACCTTTATGAATACCTTTTAGATAAATTTCATAAACCGCATTCTTTTTATCTTCGCCCCAACTTCTTAATTCTAAGATTTCTTTATCTTCTATAAACTTTTCAAAGTCTTTGTGGTAAGGTTTTTTAATTGCTAAAACCATAAGTGGAGCTTCAACATCAATTTCATTAAGCGGTTTTTCAATGATTTTAGTGTCACTGTTTAAATGAAAATAAAACTCTAAACGCTTTTCAATTTTATAAGTATATAAATAGTTATCAACAGTAAAGTAAGCAGTAACTAAATGTTCTTTAAAAGTTAAAAACATTTCATCTAAAATAGCTTTTGGAATTGTATAAAACTTATCAGGGAAATTACCCATTCCATAAATACTAGCACCATTATCAACAATTAAAGGAGTATTTAAGTTTAACTCATTATAAAAGTTGATACAGCCTCTATGTGGTCTTCCTGTAATAAGGACTATTGTATGGCCTTTTAGTTTTAATTTTTCTAAATATTTTTTACTTTCTTCACTAATTAATGATTGGTTATTTAGTAGTGTTCCATCTAAATCTAACATAATTAACATAATATCACCGAAAGTAATTATAATTGAGATTATATAATTATGCAAATAATTAACCGTTTTTGGAAAAAAATCTTAAAAATGTAAATTTTTAATGTATAATGTTATTTAAAGATAAAGAAAGAGAGAAATTATATGAAATTGGTGTATGAGAAAATAAAAGAAATATTACGTGAACATAATTTTACATATGATTTTGATATGGAAAATCCAAGTCATCAATTTAAGATTTATACAGGAATTGATGATTTTTCTGATTTATTTATTTTATTATATATTAGCGAAGATGTCTTTTTGTTTAAAATGATTATTGATAAAGTAAAAGTAACTAAAGGTTTTTATGAAGTTATTAATGAGTGGAATAAAGAGTCTTTAACATTAAAATTATATGTTGGGGAAGAAAACTTTTTAATAGTAGAAAGCTGTCATTGTCACTCAAATAAAGAAGATATTGGCTCACTACTTAATTTATGTTTAGATAGTTTTCTTGAAGAGTTACAGTTTTTTACTAAAATAAAAGATTATATAATCATTTCGGCAAATTAAGCATCTTTATTAAAGATGCAAGGTTTGATATAATTAATAAAAAGAAAGGGGCTAAATATGATTCAATTTGATTATAAATATTTAATTGTTTTTTTAACGGGTATTTTATTTGGCTTTTTCTTTTTAGCGTTAGTTTATTTATATACAGTGATTTTATCTTTAAATAGAAAGAAACGTAAGATTAAGAAAAATCCGCCTGTAGTAGATGAAATTGAGATTAATTTATTTATTAAAGATGCTCAAGAGAAGTTTAAAAATAAAAGTGCGAGAAAAGAAGCGGGATTATTTCCTTATTTAAAAGATATTTCTTATGAGCTAGCATACGATATCGCTAGTAAATACTATCCTACTAGTAAATATCCAATGTTAGAATTGACTATTGAAGAATCACTATTATTAACACATTATATCGCTAATAGAATTGATGAATTTTTAAGTGCGAAGATGTTGTCGGTATTAAAGAAAAGAAAGCTTTCGACAATTAAAAATATTTTAGATAAAAAGACGAAAATAGAAGAATCTAAAGTTGTTAAAGCGACTAAAGAAGCGGATGCGATTAGTGTGGGTAAAACGGTTTTAAATGTTTTAAATATGGTTAATCCTGCTTACTGGATAAAGAAAGTTACCGTTGATAAGTTATATGAAATTATTCTTGTTAAAATTGGCCTTGCGATAATTTCTATTGTCGGTGAAGAAACATATAAGATTTATTCTAAAAGTGTCTTTGTAGAACCAAAAGATTTAGAAAGTGATATTGATGATTTATATAAATCAATAAAGGAGGATTTCGATGAGTCTATTTAATAGAAAGCCAATAGTTTTTAAAGAACCAAAATTAGATGAGTCTTTTAAAATTATTCAATTTATCAAAATTGAGGGTTTAAAGAAAAACAAACAAAAAAAATATAAACGCCAGGAATTTATTAGTCCAATTTTTGGGTTAACGGTTAAAGATGACGTTGTTGCGCCATATGTTAATAAAGATACTGGAGATATCGCTAGACAGTATGACTTTATGCGTGATCATCCAATTAACGATCCTAAAACTTATCATGAGTTTAAAGGGACAATGGTTAACACTGATACAAGAAGAGAAATGTATGGTGATGGTGTTTATGTTAATACTGAAA
>JAAZKC010000152.1 GCA_012800005.1 Acholeplasmataceae bacterium
AAGAAGGAAAATATTAATAAAATAATGCAACTTAACCTTTAATTTATGCAAGTTACCTTTTTCTTGCTTGTAATTTAAAATAGAGTTATTTTAAAATGGGAAGTAGATAATTATGAAGATACTACTTAGTAAAGATAAAGCGGATGCTTTAATTGTAAAATTAAATAACGCAAATTTAAAAGTTGAAACAAAAGCGCTTGATGATGAGGTTTTGTTTGTTTTAACAAGCAAAGAAGAAGCAGCCTTTTTATCCCTTTTAAAAGAAGTTATTGATGAGGCGGAAACACTTTGGTTAGATTCATATGAGGGGAAAATGAATATCTTACCAAGTGGATGTTTATTTTTTGAAGTAGTTGATCCTAATGTTATTTTAAGAACTGATTTAAATGAAACAATTTATTTGCGTCATACATTAGCTGATTTAGAACTTATCTTAAAGAGTTTAGCATTTGAACGCATTAATAAATCAGTAATTGTTAATTTAAAAAAGATTACTTTTATTAAGCCATTATTAAATTCTAAATTAGAAATAAAGTTAGGTCATTATACATTTGAAGTAAGCAGATTTTATTTAAAAAACTTTAGAAAAGCATTAAAAGAAAAAGGTGGAATTTAGTCCATCTTTTTGCAACTTAGCCCATAAAAATTGCATCTTGGCTTTAATTTATTGACAAAATACAAAGTATTTAGTAATTTTAAAGCGAGCAAAATGCTACTAACAAACAAAAAAAGGATGTGATACTATGTTTGATGCATTAATCATTTTAGGAATTATTTTTATACTTTTAACAATTCCTTTTATTATTCGTTTAGTTTGGAATATTCGTTTAGTTAAATTCCAAAAAAGGAACTTTATTAAACCTTCAACTAGCCAAAAATTATCTATTTCTAATAATCTTGTCGCAACAAGTTTATTATTAGTTGTAGGTTTATTTAGTATTGTTGGTGGTAGTAAAAAACAAGAAGTCCATAAGGGAGTTCCTACATTAATTTCATTTGAACAATACGAAATGAACAATAAAACTTATGAAAATGCGAAAACATTTTCTTCTAAAGAAGAGTTTAATAGTATTTTTAGTAATATTATTGGTAATTACCGCGGTGCCTATTATCATTTTGGGCTTCTTAATAGTGATACATCATTTAATCCAACTGAAAGCGTTGATTCACCAAAAGAAGGAGGTACAACCGATACTTATAATCAAGTAGCGGGAGTTACTGAGGGAGATATCGCTAAATATACAGAAGATGGAAAACATTTAATTTATATTCATAGAAATACAAAAACTCTCCATAGAATTAGCTTAGATGGTGATGGTGAAGCAGTAGAAACATTATCACTTAAATTAAGAGATAATTTTTATTTTACTGAGATGTTTTTATATAAAGAAAAGTTAGTTTTATTTTCTCATTCTTATAAAACAAGTGATACTATTTTTCTTCCTTATTATAATTATCCATATCCTTATATTTATAATTATAGTTTAACTACTTATTTTATTTACGATATTAACACTCTTAATTTACTTGATGAAGGTGAATTACTTGGTAGTTATCAAGAACTTAGACAAGTTGATAATATTTTATATGTAGCTACTAATGATTATGTAAACAGTAATACAGAAGATGATAAATTTTATGAAAATGTTTATTATTTTAAAGGTAAATTTAACTCTAACGCGATCACAAGACTTTATTCAATTAACTTAGATACTCATAAAGTAATTTCCAAAATTGGCTTTGTTGGTTCATTAGATGCATTTTATATGGGAATTGATGAATATGATAAGAAAAAAGGAAAGATAGTCATAACTAATGTTAGATGGAACTATGACCCAGAAGATCCAGTTTATGTTGCTGAGTCTAATGTAATTTTAATTAATTATAATAATGGTATGTTTGAGTATGCAGGTTCTGCGGTAGTTGAAGGAATGGCTTTAACTCAATATTATATTGATGTTCGTTACAATATGATTAGAATTGTGACAACCCATGGAAAAGATGAAAGAAATTCACTTTATATCTTTAAAGAAGATATGGAAACTGATAAGTTAGAACTACTTAGCTTATTAGATGAAGGAATTGGAAAAGAAAGAGAAAGTGTTAAAAGTGTTACTTATACTGAAACTCAAGTTCAAATTGTAACATTTTATCAAACAGATCCACTTTACACTATTGATTTAACTAATCCTAGAAAACCTTTTATCGCTAATATTGTTGAAGAACCAGGATATTCAAGTGGTTTAATTGTTTGGGATGAAGCTTTAGGTTACACTATTGGAATTGGCTATATGGCTAACTTAGATGGTAGAACTACTGGAATTAAAGTTTCTGCCTACAGTAAAGAAAGTGAAGACCCAATTCAAACAATTGAATTTAGTTATAATATTTACGGTTATTTATATGCGGAAGCTTTAGGTAATAATGGTCAACGTATGCATCTTTTAGTAGATAAAGGTAAAAACATCTTAGCGTTTATTAGTCATGGTTTTACTAATGGTGGCACAAAAGTATTATTATTTAACGTTGATTTTAGTAATAAAGAAAAACCAATTAAATTAGATAATGAATTATTTGATAAATCATTTGATCGTTCAATTGAAAAGTTATTACGCTATAAAAATAAAATGCATATTTTATCTAGAGATGGAATTTATACATATGACTTAGAAAGTAAAACATTAAGTGAAGTTAAGACATTTATTACTGAAAAAGAAATTCAATTTCAGACTAGTTATGATGAAGATGGTTTATTTGGAATTAGAATTTTAAGAGACAACCAAGGTGTTTCTTATGAGAAAAAAGAGCTTGCGGTAGTCATAAACTCCAAAGAAGAATTAATTAGTCTTTGTGAGTTATGGAATAATAATGCCTTTAATGAAGACAGTTTAGAATTTGATAGTGCTTTAAGTAAGTTACTTAGAACTTATGATGATGAATATTTTCAAACTAAGAGTTTAATTATTTATACTAACCATAACTACAATGTTTATAGACCTAAAGTAACTTCAGTAAAAGTAGGAATTGAAATAACCTTAAAATTAACACTAGAAATAATTCCTGAAGAACAAAGAATAGAAGATTATGATATTTATAGAACATTTGTCTTAGAAGTAGATAAAGAAGATATTGATAATTTAGATATCATTAGAATTGAAGAATATGATGAAGAAGGCTATCTTTATTATCATTACTATCAAGAATAAATAAGATTAATTTAAATTAGATATGATGCTAAGCGTCATATCTTTTTTTTCTATTTAATGGTATTATTTAAGAGGAGGTTATACTTATGAAGGTAATATTAATTAGACATGGTGAGGCAAGATATGATGAGGTTAGACTAAGAAAATACCCAAATCAAGGTTTTGATTTAGGTAAGTTATCAGATTTAGGTGTTAGCCAAGCGGAAAAAGTCTCAAAAGATAAACGCCTTTTAGGTGCTGAGTTAATTATTAGTAGTCCCTATACAAGAGCCCTACAAACAGCGGCGATTATTTCTAAAAATACAAATATTAAATTAACAGTAGAAAATGACTTACATGAATGGATGCCTGATGTTGATTTTACAAGTTCACCTTTAGTTGGTGAGGCTTATAATGACTATATTAAAAATCGTGGTCTTGATACACCAAATAAAATTATTAACTGGGAAACTTATGAAAACTTAAAAAAGCGTACTCATAACGCTTTAAAACCATATATTAATAAATATAAGAAAGTGATTGTGGTTTGTCATGGAATAGTAATGACAACTTTTACACATTTTGATGATTTAGTGGAAAATTGTGGAATTAGAGAAGTAGAATTACTTTAATTTTTAAGATACTAAAAACAACTTTTTTATCAAGCAACTTGTCTTTTCGTGCATTTTTTAAACTTTTCAATGTGTCTTTTCGTGTAAAATAATGTTTTTTTTAACTTGTCTTTTCGTGTAAAATGGTTTAAAATAAAGTTGGTGATATTATGAAAAGAAAAATTTATGATGAATTATTAAGTTGGAAAAAAACCTCGAAAGGAAAAACAGCTTTATTAATTGATGGCGCTAGAAGAGTTGGAAAAAGCTATATCGTTGAAGAGTTTGCGAAAAAAGAATATAAAAGTTATCTTTTAATTGATTTTAGTATTAATCGAAAAGCTGTTTTAGAAATATTTAATGAAGATACGCATGATTTAGATGTGTTTTTTTTGAAACTTCAAGCTCTTTTTGGTGTTGAATTATATCATAGAGAAAGTCTTATTATCTTCGATGAAGTCCAGTTATTTCCTAAAGCGAGACAACTAATTAAACATTTAGTTAAAGATAATCGTTATGATTACATTGAAACTGGTTCATTGTTATCATTAAAGCGAAATGTAGAAAATATCCTTCTTCCTTCTGAAGAAAGAAGAATTAAGATGTATCCAATGGATTTTGAAGAGTTTTTATGGGCTTTAGGAGATAAAGTGACATTTGATTATATAAAAAAGTGCTTTTCTGAACTTAAACCATTAGGAAATTCAATTCACAGAAAAATTTTAAATGATTTTAGATTATATATGTTAGTTGGTGGAATGCCACAAGCAGTAAAAACATATGTTGAAACAAAGAATTTATCATTGGTCGATCAAGTAAAAAAAGATATCATTGAATTGTATAGAAATGATATCTCTAAGTTTGCATTAGGATATGAAAATAGGGTATTAAGCATTTTTGATTCAATACCTCATCAATTAGGAAAAGAAAACAAGCGTTTTACGTATGCGCTTGTTAATGAAAACTCACGATTTAGAGATTATGAAAACGCCTTTATGTTTTTAAATGATGCGATGATTACAAGTAGTTGTTATAACACTAAAGATCCTAATATTGGTTTAAACTTAACTAAAGATTATAATGTGCAAAAACTTTATATGATGGATACTGGTCTTTTAGTAAGTTTAGCATTTCGTGATAAAGATTTTATTGACAACAAATTATATAAATCAATCTTACTTGATAAATTAGGAATTAATGAAGGAATGTTAATGGAAAATATTGTTGCTCAGTTGCTGACAACCAACAAACATAACTTATTTTATTATGCCAAAAATGATAAAGAAAACAGAGAAAATCATATGGAAATAGATTTTTTAATCACCGATGGTAGTAAACTTTTACCGATTGAAGTTAAATCAAGCGGAAATAAGCATGTATCTTTAAATAAATTTTTAAATAAATTTAGCAAAAGAACACATAAAGGCTATGTGCTCTATCCTAAAGATGTTAATGTTAAAGGTAATGTAATTTATTTGCCACTTTATATGGCAAGTTTGCTTTAATTTTGGATTTCTTTAAAATAAATCTCTTCAAAGTTAATTTTCTTTAAAATATAATAAATTGGTAAACCAAAGATATAAACTACCACAAACTCACCAATAAAAACTGAAAGTGCGCTTATTAAATAAGGAAGTTCAAAGGCTAAATATAACTCTAATCCAACAATTAAACCATTAACGATTGCGGGAAACAGTAGTGCTATATAAGGCCATTTTCTAAATAGAAGCATTAATGCCAAAGTAATTATAGTAGCTAAAACGCCAAATGTCATATCATATGGTAACATTGGGGAACCTAAATTGGCTATTATAACACCAAGTGTAAGACCAATCACACTTTTTTTATCAAAAAAGACGAGTATTAAAAGTATTTCTGCGATTCGAAATTGAATATCTTTAAAACTCATAAATGAAAACGCAAATACTAAAACAATATAAATACTTGCGATAACGGATTGTCTAACTAAGTCAATTAATGTAAATTTCTTCATAATTGTTCACCTATGTGATTTTAACATAAAAATTTTGTAAATTAAAGATATAATAGTAATGTAGGAGATTATAGATGATTACTTTTGAATTAAAACATGTTTGTAAACAATCAGGAGCTAGATATGGACTTTTGCATACTCCACATGGCACTTTTGAAACGCCAATTTTTATGCCTGTGGGCACTAAAGCTTCGGTTAAGACTTTATCACCAAAAGAAATAAAAGAAGTGAGTGATGGCCTTATTTTAGGTAATACTTACCATTTATGGCTAACTCCAGGACTTGAAGTTATCAAGCTTCATGGGGGAATTAGGGGATTTATGAAATGGGATAAAGCACTTCTTACTGATAGTGGGGGTTTTCAAGTATTTTCATTAGCTGAAAATAGAGTTATTAAAGAAGAAGGAGTTTATTTTACTAATCCTAAAAATGGTGATAAATTATTTTTATCACCAGAAAAAGCTATTGAAATTCAAGAAGTTTTAGGGGCTGACATTATTATGTCTTTTGATGAATGTCCTAAAATTGATGCTACTTATGAATATATGAAAAAGTCCGTTGAAAGAACGCTTAGATGGGCTAAAAGAGGTAAAGATGCCCTAACTACAGATCAAGCTTTATTTGGAATTATCCAAGGTGGATTAAATAAAGATTTAAGAAAATATTCACTAGAAAAAACAGTAGAAATAGGTTTTCCTGGTTATGCGATAGGTGGCTTATCTGTTGGTGAGAAGGATATAGAGATGTATGAGATGTTAGAGTTTTTAAATCCTTTAATGCCTAAAGATAAACCAAGATATTTAATGGGTGTAGGTGAACCTACCGATATTATTAATGCGGTAATTCATGGGGTTGATATGTTTGACTGTGTTTTACCTACTAGAAATGCGAGACATGGAAGTGTCTTTACTACAGAAGGAAAAATTCAAATTAAAAATAAGAAATATGAACTTGATTTAACTCCACTTGATAAGAACTTAAAAACTAAAATAAGTAAGTATTCTAAAAGTTATGTAAGACATTTATTTAGAGAAAAAGAAATTCTCGCTTCAAGAATTCTCACATATCAGAATTTGGCGTTTTTAAAGGATTTCATGGAAAAAATAAGAACCGCAATAAAAGACAATAGACTACTTGATTTTAAGAAAGAATTTCTATATAATTATTTATACACGAAGAAATAACATTAAAATGTTAAAATATTTAAAATTAATTTGAAGGAGGGATTTTTTATGGTGTTTGGCGAAAATGATGCGTTCAACCAAAAGCCGGTTATTAAAGTTATTGGTGTCGGTGGTGGCGGTGGAAATGCCATCAATAGAATGATTGAAAATGATGTAAAAGGTGTCGAATTTGTGGCAATAAATACTGACTCACAAGTCTTAAGAATATCAAAAGCTGAAACTCGCCTTCAAATAGGAAAACATTTAACTCGCGGTTTAGGCGCGGGGGCGAAGCCTGATGTTGGTAAGCGTGCTGCCTTAGAAAGCGAAGATGAAATTAGAGCGGTTTTAAGCGATGCAGACATGGTTTTTATTACGGCTGGAATGGGTGGCGGTACCGGAACAGGTGCGGCACCAGTTATTGCGAGAATCGCTAAAGAATTAGGTTGTCTTACAATTGGAATTGTCACAAAACCATTCGTCTTTGAAGGTCCCGCAAGAACTCAAAGTGCGATTGCTGGATTAGAAGAGTTAAAACAACACGTTGATACATTAATTGTTGTGCCAAATGAAAGATTATTATCAATCATCGATCCAAGTGTTGATATGTTAACTGCCTTTAGAGAAGCGGATAATGTGTTAAGACAAGGTGTTCAAGGTATTAGTGAACTTATTAGTATTCCAGGTTTAGTTAATCTTGACTTTGCGGATGTTAAAACGATTATGGAAAATAAAGGAACTGCCTTGATGGGAATTGGGATTGCCTCTGGTGAAAATAGAGCTATTGAAGCCGCAAGAAAGGCAATTCATTCTAGATTATTAGAAGTATCAATTGATGGAGCTACTGATGCGATTGTAAATATTACCGCATCTACAAATGTAACGCTCTTTGAAATTAACCAAGCTTTAGAAGAAATTAGAAATGCTAGTGGTCATGATATTAACATTATTTATGGAACAACCTTAAATACTGACTTAGATGAGGAAATGATTATTACTGTGATTGCGACAGGTTATGAGCTTAAAGCTAAAGACCAAGCAATGGATGACTTTGCGACACAAATATTTAAGAAAACTACAAATGAACAGGTGAAAATTACTCCAACAGGGTTCGCACCAAAAACATATGATGAAGAAGTTCCAAAGTCTAAACCTAATCTTCCAGATTGGTTATTAAAGAAAAAATAAGGCTTCCTAAAAGCCTTTTTTTAAAGGAGAATTAATTATGCTTGCGGGGATAATAGGACTTCCTAATGTAGGAAAAACAACATTATTTAATGCTTTAACTGGCTTAAATAATGAAGTAGGAAACTACCTTTTCACAACTAAAGAATCAGATAAAGGCATTGTCTTTTTAGAAGATGAAAGACTACATAAACTTCACGAACTTCATAAAACAAAACGTATCGTTAATGCGACTATTGAGTTTATTGATGTGCCAGCCTTAGTGAGTGGCTCTCATAAAGGTGAAGGATTAGGTAACACCTTCCTACAAACCATTAGAGATGTTGATTGTTTAGTTCATGTAGTAAGAGCTTTTCAAGATAAAGATACAATTCACGCTTTTGATACGGTTAATCCAATTAGAGATATTGAAACTATTCAACTAGAACTTAACTATGCTGATTTAGAACAAATAGAGCGTAGGTTAGACCGGATTAAAAAGGTAATTGGTAAAAATGAAGAATATGAACTTTTACATAAATTGAAAGATGCGCTTTATGAAGATATACCACTAAGAAGAGTTACTTTAACAGAAGAAGAATTAAAGCTAGTTAAAAGTTATCACTTTTTGTCTTTAAAGCCACTTTTATATGTTATAAATGTTGATATTAATGATGAAAATGAATTTTTAGAAGAATTAAAAGAGTATGTGAAAAATGATGAATCTATAATGATTACTTTAAGTGCGAAGATTGAACTTGAATTAAGAGATTTAGATTTAGAAGATAAACTACTTTTTATGGAAGATTTTAAGATCACTGAAATGGTTTTAAATAAAGTTACTAGAAGTGTCTTTGAATTGCTTAATTTAAACACATTTTTTACATCAGGTGAAATTGAAACAAGAGCGTGGACATTTAAAGTAGGAATGAATGCGAAAGAGTGTGCGGGAATTATCCATAGTGATATTGAAAGAGGTTTTATTAGGGCGGAAACTGTAGCTTATGAAGATCTTATTAAATATGGTAGTGATCAAAAAGCGAAAGAAGCGGGTAAGGTCCGTTTAGAAGGTAAAGAATATAAAGTTAAAGATGGCGATGTCATCTATTTTAGGTTCAATGTCTAAGTATTTAAAGTTAGTACGTGAAGTAGGTAACACAAAAATTGTGGTGGCCTCCAAATATATGACTCTTGATAATATGAAAAGTTTATATAATGATGGGGCAAGGGATTTTGGAGAAAATAGAGTTGATGATCTTTTAAGTAAGATAGAGAAACTTCCTAATGATATTACATGGCACTTTATTGGCTCCTTACAGACCAATAAAGTTAAAAAGGTTATTAATAAAATTGATTACCTTCATTCACTTGATAGAATTAGTTTAGCTAAAAGTATTGAAAAGTATAGGTGTGAACCTTTAAACTGTTTTATTCAAATTAATTTTACTAAAGAAAGTAGAAAATCAGGAATATATTATGAAGATTTAAAAGAATTTATGAATTCTTTAAATAAATATGATAAAATAAGAGTAGTTGGTTTTATGGCTATGGGCGCTTATGATGATTTATGCTTAACAGAGAAGATATTTAGTTCTATGTTAAAGTTAAAAAATGGTAAGTATCAATTATCAATGGGAATGACTAATGATTATAAATTAG
>JAAZKC010000153.1 GCA_012800005.1 Acholeplasmataceae bacterium
AGTGTTTGTTGTTTTTCTTTTTTAGAGTCTTTTACTTGGTAAGTATTATTATCAAGCTCTTCTTCACCAATAATGATAATATATCTAGAGCCTGATTTAACGGCCTTTTTAAACTGACTTTGAAACTTAGCTAAAGTGTGATCAAGATCGACTTTATAACCCAAATCTCTTAGTCTTGCGAGTAAGGTTGCCGCATGTAAGTGAGTTTTATAATCAAAAGTAACGATATAAGCATCAAGTGGTTCTTCATTAGTAATTTTAATCTTTTCATTATCAATAGCACTTAATAATCTTTCTAAACCAAACGCAACTCCAACACCCGCTACATCAGGCCCACCTAATTCTTTAACTAATGATTCATAATGTCCACCACCAGCTAAAATATTATGAGCACCCATTCCAATTAATGCTTCTACCTCAAAGACTGTATGACCATAATAATCAAGCCCTCTAACTAAAGTATCATCAATTTCATAGTGAACATCCATATTATCTAAATAGGCTAAAACACTTTGAAAATAAAGATAAGCATCTTCAGTTAAATAATCTTTTGGTTTTGGCGCTTTTAAGACGACATCTTTCTTACCATCAACTTTACAATCTAAAATTCTTAAAGGATTTTCAAACTTTCTTCTTAAACAATCATCACATAAATCAGTTTCATCTTTAAAGTACTTAGTTAAAGCATCTTTATACATTAATTTAGATTCACTATCACCAAGAGAGTTTATTTTCACCTTAACTTGTTTTAAACCTAAAGATGTAATAATGTGATAACTTAAACTAATTACTTCCGCATCTAAACTAGGACTCTTTAGGCCAATCGCCTCAATTCCCATTTGATAAAATTGTCTAAATCTTCCTTTTTGAGGGCGTTCATATCTAAAATTAGGCCCAATATAAAAGAGTTTAGTAATTGGTTCAGTGTACATTTTATTTTCCACATATGCTCTAATTACACCCGCAGTTCCCTCAGGTCTTAATGTTAAGTCTCTTCCACCTTTATCTTTAAAATTATAAGTTTCTTTAATAACCATGTCAGACATTTCATTATCACGATGAAATACATCTGAATGCTCAAAAATAGGCGTTTTTATCTCCTTATAGCCATATAATTTTAAAAGTTCTCTTAAATGCATCTCAAGAGCAAAAAACTTCTCAGCCTCATCTGGAAGTAAATCATAGGTTCCCTTTGGTCTTTGATTCATAATATCTCTCCTTTGTGATTTTATATGTCAGTATATCATGTAATGTTTTTGTCTTTTCATGATAATGAGCATTTTTCTCAGTATCAACATATTCTAAATTATTATTTTTAATTACTTTGATACTTGCGATATTTTCCCTTAATGATCTAACAATAATCGCATCTAACTCTAAATAATCAAACCCTACTTCAATTAGTTTTCCTAAGGCTCTACTCATTATTCCTAAGTTCCAATAATCTTCCCTTAATAAATAACCAACTTCAGCTTGATTTTCTAAATAATCAAAAGTGTGAAACTCAATTATTCCAATCATATGATTAGTTTTTAAATCAACTATCGCATATCCTATAGGTTCATGTTTTAATTCACGTCTCATATAAATTTCTAACATTTCTTTTGCTTCTTTTTTCTTATTAAAAGCCCGCCAAGTTAAAAATTTAATATTATGACTGTTTTTTCCAATTTCAAAATAATCTAAATAATCGGATCTTTTTAATGTCCTAAGCATATAGTTATCAAAGATAACATCTGGCATATCCATTTTCATTATTCCTCTGAATCAATGATTATACTTAAAGGCCCATCATTTAAGTAGGTTATGTGCATATGGCCGCCAAAAACGCCAGTCTTTACAGGAAAATCTACTTTTAAATCTTCAATCATTCTCTCATAATAATGTAGTGCTTTTTCTTTGTTTGCACTATGAGTAAATGAAGGACGATTATTATTTTTAACACTTCCATATAAACTAAACTGACTAACTAAAAGAATTTCTCCATTAACCTGGCTTAAATCTTTATTAATCTTGCCGTTTTCATCTGTAAAAATTCTAATTTTTTTAATTTTCTTTAGCACATATTCATAGTCTTTATCACTATCAGTTTCTTTAATACCTAAAAACACGATAAAACCATGCTTAATGCTAGTTTCATAATCGCCACAGACTAAATTTGCATAATCTACTCTTTGAATTAAAGCTCTCAAATTAAATCGTCTTCCTTTCAATTAAAGAAACTGATAGTGATAAAGACTATGAATATGTGCTAAAGAAAATTAAAAAAATTAGAAT
>JAAZKC010000154.1 GCA_012800005.1 Acholeplasmataceae bacterium
AACTAAAAAGAAAAAAAGACTGTAAAGTCTCAAAAGAAAATTAATTCTTCATTTCTTTACAGCCCCACTTTTTAATTTCAATTATTCATTTTTAAGAAATTCTTCCAATGCTTTTATCGGCAACGGTTTTGAATAATAATATCCTTGAATTTCATCACAATCCATGTTTTTAAGGAAATCTAATTGCTCTTTTGTTTCTACACCTTCTGCAGTAGTATCTGCCCTAAGTGCTTTTGCTAGTGAAACTATCGTTTCTACAATAACTATCTTTTTATTTTCAAAAATGATATCATCGACAATGCTTTTATCTATCTTTATTCTATCAAAAGGCACAAGTTCTAAGCGGTGTAATGATGAATAACCTTTACCAAAATCATCTATAGCAATACTTATACCATATTCTTTTAATTTGTTTAATTTTGTAATTGTATCTGCAAAATTTGTAGATAAAAAGCTTTCTGTGATTTCTAATTCAATATATTTTGGATCTACTTTACTTTTTTCTATCAAATTTATAGTTTCAATAACAAAATCCGCTTCTTTAACTTGTACAATTGATAAATTTACAGAAAAGCGAAGAGGAGGAAATCCCTTTTTAACAAGCCTTTTATGTTCCTTGAGTGATTGTTCTAAAACCCAAAGTCCAACATCATGGATTAATCCTGTTTGTTCCAAAATAGGAATAAATATATCAGGCCTAATTCGTTTATTTTCTTCAAAATTCCATCTAAGTAATGCTTCAACACCAGCAGTTTTTCCAGTTTTACTATTAATTTGAGGTTGGAACTCTAAAGAAAATTCACCGTTTTCCAAAGCTGTAAAAATCCTATTAGTAAGTAAAGTGTTTTCTGCAATACGATTCTTTAATTGTTCTGAACAGAAAACAACTTTATCATCAGAGTTTTTAGCTGCATAAGTTGCTAAATCCGCATTTTGTAAAAGCGTTTCTGCATCTTTTCCATCATCAGGATACATAGAAATCCCAATAGCAGTACTAACAAATAATGTCCCTACTCCTTCGCTAGGTATGATAGGGGCAGAAAAGGCATTGATTATTTGTTCGGCACGATTTTCAATTTGTTCAATGTTTTCTATATTAGGAATAACAACAACGAAAGCTCCGTTTTCCGTTTTTGAGATACAACAATAATCTTTCATCAAATTTTTTAAAATTGCTGCTGATTTTACAACTACTTTATCTCCAATTGTATGACCAAAGGTATCGTTTATCATTCTTAAATTTTCAATTTCAATATATAAAACAGCTAATTTGTCTAATTCTTTACAATCATTAATTTTTTGATTGAGCTTTTTAATTAGCATATTTCTATTACCTAATTTTGTAATTTGATCGAAATAAGCATAATCATATAGTTGTTTTTCATAGACAAGTTTTCTTCTTGTATCAGCTAAGATATTCGCAACTACTCCCAAAAAGTATATTTGATTTTCTCTAATACGTAAATTAGCTTTTTTATAATCTTCAACAACAAGTATTCCAATCATTTTATCATCAAGTGTTACTGGTAATGCATAGTAAGATAATATTCCTCTAGATTCAAAGAAATCTTTTATTTCTTTTTCATCATCTGTCATATTTGAGACATTAGCACAACCCATAGGTTGTTTTTGAGCAACTATAGTCTTCGCTAATAAGAAATCTTCAGTTTTAACTGTTGTATTTAGGCTATAAGGTAGTGATTCAACAACACCATCTTTTACATGTGCATTTAAAAAAGTAGCCTCTTCAAGATTATCGCTGAATTTAATTAAATACCCTTGATCATAATCAAGTACTTCAGATGCTATTTTAAACATTTCATTAATTTTTTCATGCGAATTTTCACTACTAACTGAAATAAAGTTTGTTGAAATTCTTTCAAGTGTTTCTTGTTCCTTGGCGAATCTTTGATATCCGCTTAATTTTGAAGCATATTCGTTTGTTAAATGTCTTACTGCATAATATGAAAGTAAAATAATTAAAATTCTTGTTATATGTTGATTTCCATCAACAATAACGCTAACTTCTGGAATAGTTATCCAAAAATAAATTTCAACTCCTATAACTAGTGCCATAAAGATAAGAGCATGAATTTTGCTGCCAAGAACAACAGTAATTAAAAAGAATATTATATATGCTGCCCATAATGTTGTTGCAGCAGTATCATCGTTTGTTATCATTAAAAATAACATACATAAAGAAGATACTATAAGAAATAGTGTATTTTGAAGGAAATGTTTTTTCACTACACGTGGCAACAACATTAAAAATACTCCAGATAAAAAAAGTAATGATGAAAGTAAAAGTTCATATTCTAATGATTTTTTAATTCCGAAATATCCTACTAAAAAAGTTGCTGCCCCACCTATCATGAATACGAGTGCAGTTGTTTGAAACAAGCGAAGTCTATCTTTATTTATATCAGCATCGGATTGTGGAAATATGACAACGGTTTTATTTTTCCCAAAAAGCAACCCAGAATTTTTCAATAATAAAAACAATATTAATATAGGTGGTATTAAAAATATAATAGCGATTCTTGGAACAAATCCTATCCCAAGCGCATCAGGTATAATATCTAGCGAAGTTCCAATAACAAACGCAGTTATTACTGATATTAAAAAATGTGTTGCACGGCGTTTTAATAGAGTTTGTGGTTCAAGCTTTCTTATCCAAATAATAATTAAAACAATAGAAGCAATCGTAAAGGTAAGATAGTATACAGAAATCCAAACATTTGCCCAAAAATTTGGTGTTATGTTTACCCAACCAAATTTGCTTGGAATCATTTGATACATTTGATTTTTTAAAGGTCCTAAAGGTCCAAATAAAACTATATTTATAGCTGAGGGCAAATAAATTAAAGAGATAATAGTTTTTTTATATTTAAAGGAACTTTTAAATTTTGTTAAAATTAATATAAAGTGGAACAAAAAACTATAAAATACGCCCCAACCAGTAACAGAAAGCGTTTGCCAAAAAAAAGCTACCTCTTCTGTGGGTGATGAAACTACAATAGAAAATGTAAATGCCTAAACAGCCATAGAAATTGTTAAATATAAAAAGAGTCTATTAGTAAGACTTTTTCTATTAGTGAATATCGCATAAAGACCAAAGCCTAAATAAAAACATCCACAAATATATAATATTACTGCTAGCCAAACATCATGACCCATAACTTCCACCTTTCTTTAAAAAGTTTTAATTTCGCATTGACGTACTGAATATATGTATTAGCCCACAATGATAAGAAGTGCATTGCATTTCTCACTATCCGTTAATTAGTAACATTTTAACACATTGAGATTGAAAATAAAAGAATTGCCGAGGAAGTTAAAGTAGAAAAACAAGGGATAAACGTATATTTCACATAATTGTTCTTCAAATAAGAAAAAATAACCACATTAACATGATATAATATATTTGAAAAAGTCATAACTTAAGGGAGGGTATAATGAATAAACACATTGTAGAGGTATTGAAAGAATACGATTTTTCTTTTACTAAAAGACATGGATATGGCCATATTAATGGGTATGAGGTAAACGTGCTAAATGTTCCAGTCTCAAATGGTCCAATTTTTCTTTTTTCTACATATTTAACACCAGAGAAAAAACATGAATTTATTTTAAAAATGAATTCATATAAATTTAAATTGGTCCAATCTGACGCCTTTGAATTTGGAGTAGTAGTAATGATTGGCGCTATGACCTATAAATCTTTTCAAAAAAAGTTTGAAGAAATATTATCTAAAATTCTTGAAACATTAGAATTGCTAGAAGCGCCCAAAAGTGATATTTGTCCTCAATCAGGAGAAGTGATTGATGAATTAAATTGCCAATTAACTTTAATACCAGATTCAGAAATTAAAATTCGTTTATCAAGGGAAGCAGTTTCGGAGATAAATGCTCAAATTGAGGAGAGTAATCAAGAATTTGTTGATGCACCTAATAATTATTTAAAAGGTTTTTTAGGAATTTTAATTGGAGCGATTGTAGGGTCTATTGCGATGGGAGCACTTGGAATGATAGGATATGTTACTATTATTGCACCACTTATTTCGATATTTTTAGGAGTTCATTTATATAAGAAATTTGGTGGAAAAGAAAACATAACAATGATAATAATGAGTTTAATTACTACAATTGTGGTAATGTTTGGAACTTTAGTTATAGTCTATATTTCAACTGCAACCGCAACCACAAGAGAACTTGGGCTTAATTTAACCGGCTTTAAAGCTTTATCACATTGTCTTAATAATGATGCGGCATTTAAGCGTGGATTCATTGGTGAGTTTGTCATAAATGGAATTTTTATTGTTGCGGCAGAAGGCTATGCGCTTTATAGTTTACTTAAAATGATTAAAAGACCTAAAAATATAGAGTAGGATAACTAAAAATAAGTCTATATAAGTAATGTACTTATAACTTAAACTATTCTTTTTATTATCGTAGGTTTTTAAATTTTAGAAAAAGTAAAATTAAATATTTGAGTAAATGACTATATTAAAGGAAAAACCGTCAATTAGAGTTGACGGTTTATTCTTATTCAGTTAATTAGTTTATTATAGTGTTCGTTCATTGCGAGAGTCGCACTAATTAATGACAATGGAATATCAAATGAAGTTTTAGGTGAACCAAAATAAATACTAACTAATTCAGGATGATCAATAAAGGGATTTCTGTTTTCTTGAATATTATAAATACGGTCGTTTCTTGCCCGTTCAAAGTCATCTACTGGATCTAAATTATGCCAAGTTAAAAACATATCTAAATTACCAACCGCACCTAGGCTTAAGTTATATCTAACATGAATATATAAAACAATTCTTGCCACATCACCAATATGTTCATCTCCAGGATACCAACCACCATTAAATTTCCCATATGGTTGGCTTCCCGTAAATGGTCTATCGTCTTCCCTAAACGGCAAGTTTCCTCTTGATGAATTAACACTGCTATTGCAAGCCCTTAAGTTATGTAAATCATCATTAGGCGCACTACCTAATAATGAACGTGGCCACGTATGTTCTCTATTACCATAAGGACCTAATCCAGTATAAATTAAATAATAACTGCCATTCCATTTATCGGCTTTTTGAACTTGGCTAGTAGAACCAGTCGCAAATCCTCTACTTTGAATTAAATTTTTTAAAGCCTTATTTAACGTATCACCAGTTAATCCCGATAAACTTTCATAATAACCAGTGTAGTTACCTAACTCAATTGGCTCTCTAACGGTTAATTTATAAGTAGTTTTAATGGTTTCATCGCTAGATAAATAAACAACAACTATATATTCTCCAGCAACTTCTAAATTAATATTTGAATCATTATAAGTTAATAAGTGGGTGAAATCTGTATTATGGCCATCTTTAGCAGTTATCCCTTCTAAGAAATCAGGGGCAATATCACCAATCACATGGATTCGATTAGTAACACCATAAAAATTTACTAAATCAGGGTTTTTAGTTCTCGCTTCTACAGTACTCCTTTTAGTAAATAGAAGTTGCGCAACTCCACCATACTGACCAACGCTAACGTTATATAGATTAATAATTTTACCAATCTCAATATTTTGAAATGAATTAGTATCATTAACACGCGTATCTAACCTTGAAAAAACAGTCTCTCCGGCTTCATTTTTGACAGTTAATGTGATTGAGTTAGTAGAAGTTTCTATGTTAATAACTTCTAAATCTAAATATGTAATTACGTGAGATTCATATAGTATAACATCATCATAATTGAGTGAATAGCCAGTTAAATCAATAACTGGTGGCAAATCATGTATGCCAATAGTTTCTTTGACAGTAGGACTAATTAATTGTTTTAATCCGGCAAAATCTCCAACTTTACCAGAAATAATATATTCTTTTCCAACTTCTAAAGCATCATTACCAGTATTACCAAAATAAACCGCAATTGCCCCAGTATCATCTTGAATTGTAAAACAGCCATTAGTCATTAAAGATGTGACAACTCCATGAATTTCAGTTTGAGTTTCATTAGGTAACTCTCTAACTTCTATAATTGGTGTTTTCGTTGTTTTAAAGTTATTTTCAATTAGTTTTAAGACAGTTACTGTAAATAACTTTTCTTTATCGCCAGCGGTAGCTTTTAAAGTAACAGTTATATCAGTGCTACCTTGAGTAATTACCCCATAGTTAGTAATAACAAATTCGTTATTACTTTCCCAAGTAATATTAACATCATTGATTATGTTGGGTAATACTAAATTATTATTAGTAGTAAAAGGTAGATTAATTTGATTTAAAATAGCCTCATAATCAATCAAATCAGTCTTTAATACTTTAATAGTATATAAGACATTTTTTTCACTTGACCCTTTTTTAAGTTTCGCAACTAAACTAACAAGTGTATCATTAGTAGGTCTTCTAACAACGCCAGTATTGGAAATAATATCTTCATTACTAGAAACCCAAGTAATATCTACTCCATCAATTAATGTTGGCAGTAAGATATTTGTTTCAGTTTCAGTTGGAATTTCAATTTGAGCGATAATATCTGTAAAATCAAACGAACCACTATTTTCTCCAATAACGGTAACGAAGTAAACAATTATTGTTTCTCCAATGGTTTTATTACCTACAGATATTTCAAATGACGCTTTTAAACTAACGACGACATTTTCATTTTGTGGAGTGACAACACCAGTATTAGAAATAATATCCTCATCACTAGAAACCCAAGTAATTGTAATTCCATCAATTAATGTTGGTAAGAAAATATCACTTTTTGTTTCAGTTGGAATATTTATTTGATTTTTAATAATAGTATCATCAAAAGGAAGCTGTTCTTCATCAACACCAATTAATGTGATAATAAAATGAACACTATGAGTTTTCCCTTTATAAACAAAAGAAGCTGATAAAGTCGCATTAGTATTTACGGTTGTAGGTTCAATAATTACCCTATCACCATCAATTTCCAAATATGGACTACCAGTTTCCCAAGTTATTTTATAGCCATCAACTTCTAATGGCACATAAAAACTTTTAGTTACAGATTTGGAGGTGTCATTTTCAAGATACTGAATTTCAATGCCCTTTTTTATTTTCTCTACTTTATTATCACAACCTGTAATAAATAAAAGTAATAAGAAAACCATCAGTTTAAGATATTTTTTCATAAAAATCCATCCTTTGCATGCCTATAAATTATAACATAGATAATCTAGAGATCACATTTAATTTCAAAAATTTTAAAGCCTTTATTTTTAATAAGTTCAAATTCTAAAAAAGAAGGAATAGAATTCATAATAAAAGAAAGCATATGTGTTTCCATATTTTTAGGATTATTGATATATTCAGATTCATCACTAAAACCTAAAATGTGCGAAGTTTGTTTAATTAAGTAGTTTTTATAATGTTGTTTTGTTTTTTTAGCATTAACCTTTTCTACAAAGAGATTAAATAACCTTAATGTATCATCATCATGATTACATTTACGTAAATAAAATAAAATGTATTGAGCAAGGAAAACTCCTTCTTCATGCGAAAACAAACTTATGAATTTATATTCATTTTTAACAAATTCTAAAATTTTTTTATATAAAAACATTGAAACATTTTCTTCTTCAAAAATATATTTTTCTAATAAATAACCTAAGTAAGTTCTTGTTTTTCTA
>JAAZKC010000155.1 GCA_012800005.1 Acholeplasmataceae bacterium
TTCAATTTCCTTTAGAGCGAACTATCCAGATCCAAATGTTACAGTTCGTAGCCCTGGGGCGAGAACACGCACATATGGTTTAGAGTTAGTTTATGATGCCAATTATGATGGTTCAGAAGGTTATAATACACTTCCTGATTTTAGCGATATTCCCAACTTAGCCTATGAGTTTATTGGTTGGAATACGAGAGCTGATGGAACTGGAACATGGTATCGTGAGGGCGATATCCTAGAAAGAACTGCCCCAATTACTTTATTTGCTCAATGGGTGCCTAAAGGATAATGGAATTATATAAAACATTTAAGAAAAAGAAAAACAAAACAATATTTGTTCTTTCTTTTTCTTTCTTAATAATAATAATATTATCTTTATATTTGTTTTTTCAAAATCATTTTAGTAAAGATGTATCTTATTCACTACTGCTTGTGTTATTAGTAATTTATTTAGTGTTTATTATGTATTATAGAAGTATCTTACTAGAAGTAATGATGAAATTTCATTATTATGAAATGATTAATGATAATTTGGGGTTATTAGAGCCTCATACAACCTTATATACTAAAAACTGGCTAAATTTCTTAGAACAAGAATTTTTAAAGTATTATGAAAATGATAAATTAATATTTTATTATAAGTTTTATCGTAAACTTCCTAAGTTAGGTCGTACGGGTCAAGCGTTTTTTAGTGTAGTTGTTAGCAAAAAAGAGAATCATAACTTTTATGATGATGAAGTTAATAAGTTAATTGAAGAAGCGTTTGATAATTATAAAGATCAAAAGCGAGTTAAAAAACAAATAATGATTCAATTTAAAAAATATAAAAAATATAATGAAAACTCATTAGAAGAATTAAGAGAAATTATTAATTTTAAAAATGGTGATTTTGTTTATATTAACTTACCAGTTGGCTATTTTGTTAATGAAGATAAGGTTTATTTTTTAAGACCTAAAAAAAGATATTCTCATAAATATTATTACTTTACATGTAAAATGGCTAAACATTTAAGTTATGTTGATGACGGAGATAAAGATGAATAAAGATACAAAAGAAGATTTTTTAATTGAAGAAAAAAAAGCCAAAAAAAGTAAACATTTAACAACCGAAGAACAACTTAGGAAAGAAAAAACACTTCGCAATAAAAGGTGTTTTATTTCATTTACAATTAATATTATGTTGTCATTGGGATGTTTTTTCTTTGTGATGGGATGGCAAATGAGATTTGATTTAATGGGATTTGCGAATATTTTTTCGGTAACATTTTTAATGATGTTTTTTATCGCTTGGATATTTTTTGTTTATAATAAAAATATTTTATCGCCATTTCTTCATGGAATGAAAGTGTTTGGGTTAATGCTTGTTGGAAAAAGAACGAAAGAAAGTTATTATGAATATTCTCAAAAAATTGCACAAAATCCTATCCCTAAATATATCTATGTTCCTACATTTATTGTTTCATTAATATATTTTATTCCCGCAGTTATTTTAGTTATTTTAGCATCATTATGATAGAAGAAAATTACAAAAAAGCAGTCAATTATGAATATGGTCTTGATGTTAAAAAAGACTATAGAGAAGCATTAAAATATTATAAATTAGCGAGTAAAGAAAACTCTCACGCAAGGAAAAAGGTTATTTATAGCCATTTTTCAGTTATTGAGGCAATTTTATTATTAATTGTTTTAATAATGGGAATAATTATTGACCTTAAAATAACCTTTCCTTGGGTAGGGTTGTTTTTAATTGGTATTTCTTTTACCGGAATTACATTATTTTATATGAAAAAATATTGGATTTTAACGGGGTATGCCAATATTTTAAATACAGTAATATTATTTTTAGCGCTTGTGGTGATTTTACCTTATAGTGTCATAAAACCTTATTTAAATGGAATTACTTGGATTCCAGTAGTCTTATTATTTAGTGCCGCAATTTTTATTTTCTTAAGTGCGTTAGTGTTATTTTTTGTTGATCGTAATAAGACACTTTTAGTTGTGTCAATAATTGGTTTTTTAATGTTAATGGGCTCAATTATTTCCTTTGGGATAAAAACACCGGATAAATTATTTAATTTTAAAAAAGTTGATGAAGGAATAGTTATAACGGGATATCGTTCTAGTGGAAAAAAGTTAAAGATACCCAATAAAATAAGTGGTTATGATGTTGTTGGAATTGATGATAATGCGTTTAGTGAATGGCAATTTGAAGAAGTTATTTTAAATAACAAATTAAAATACCTTGGTTCTTATGCTTTTAAAAACAACCGTGCTTTAAAAAAAATCGTTATTCCTGATGGAGTAGTTTTAGGTTATGGAGTTTTTTCTGGTAATCATAGTTTAGAAGAAATTGTTTTACCGAGCGACTTAAAAAAAATCCCCTATGCTTTATGTAGTGGTTGTTTTTCTTTAAATGAAGTGGAAATTCCAAGTAGTGTTACAATTATTCAAGAAGAAGCTTTTATGAATACAGGATTAACTAAAATTAAATTACCAGAAAACTTAGTTTATTTAGGTGGTGATGCGTTTTCACAAACTAAAATTGAAACTTTAAATTTGCCTAATAGCCTCGAATATTTAGGAAAACTTTCCAATATGCCTTTTTTAAAAAGCTTTAATTTTCCAACAAGCTTAAATGCTCTTCCAAGTGGTTTTTTATTGGGAAATAAAGAAATAAAAGAATTAGTTATTCCTTTTCATATTAAATATATAGGTTCTTACGCATTTAGTAAAACTAATCTTGAAACTGTAGTCTTACATGATGAGATATTTTATGAAGAGGGGCTGTTTTTTCAAGCAGAACATTTAAAACAGTTTACTTTTCCTCGTTCAATGGATTATATTCCTAAAGAGATGTTTTCTTTTAGTGGAATAGAAGAAGTATGTATTCCAAAGTTTATTAATAGTGTAGGCATAAACGCTTTTGCGTATGCGAAATCATTAAAAACGCTTACTTTAGAAGAAGGAGTTAAATTGTTAGAAAGCGGGGCTTTTATGTATACTGAAAGTTTAACAAGCGTAGAAATACCTGAATCGGTAATTATGATGGGAAGTGATTTATTTAAAGGTGCCGCCAAACTAGAAAGTATTAAAATTCCTTCACATACAACTAAAATTCCTGACCGTTTTTTAGAAGATGCGTACTTATTAAGAGAAATTAATTTAGTTGATAACATCAAAGTTATTGGAAAAGCGGGTTTAAAAAACACCTCTTTAACAAGTGTTATTTTACCTAAAGAATTAGAAACAATTGAAGATTATGGTTTTTTTGGAAATAAAAAACTAATTTCAGTTACATTTAATGATAAATTAAAGACAATTAAAACTCATAGTTTTGGTTCAAATACTTCCCTAAAAATATTAGATTTTCCCTTATCACTAGAAAAAATCGATGATTATAGTTTTAATGGTTGTAATAATTTGGAGTATGTCTCCATAAAAGAAAATGTAAAAATGGTAGGATATTGGGCATTTAGAAGCAACCCTAACATGATAATTTATATTACTAATAACTCCTATATTGATGATTGGTCTAGGGAATGGAATCCTTTTTCTGCTCAAATTCTCCAAAATTAAAAAAAACATCCTCGCGGATGTCTTTTTTAAACTCGAATATGAGTAATTTTAAAAGGGAGTCACCTTTTTATGCGAATAGTTTGAGGATGGCTTAATAAACTAAACGCACTACGCGGTGAAACGTATAAGTATTTTTAAAAGAAAATACTACAGTTAAGGTTTAATCGTAAAAAAGTACTCGCCTTAACTGTCTTCATTATAAACGAAATAATAAAAGAAAAAAATGAAAGTGCTTTATTTTCAAAAGGTAAACGGTTTCCGTTTTAAAAGAAACTAATTATAAGACTATTTATAATTTTATAAGGGATATTATTAGAATATTAAGTTCTTTTATTATATAATACTTGTGGCTTATAAGGAGGAGTTATAGATGTCAACATTAACAATTAAAGATTTATCTGTATCAGTTTTAGATAAAGTAATCCTAAAAGGTGTAAATATGGAAGTTAAAAGTGGAGAAGTTCACGCAATAATGGGTCCCAATGGAACAGGAAAAAGTACTCTTGCAAGCGCGATTATGGGTCATCCATCTTATAATATTGATAAAGGTGAAGTTTTATTAGATGGGATAAATATTTTAGAGTTAGACGTTGATGAGCGTGCGAAAGCGGGGCTGTTTTTGGCGATGCAATATCCAGGGGAAGTAACGGGTGTTACTAATAGTGAGTTTATGCGTGCGGCATTAAAGGCTAAGAATGATGGCAAGGCAATGCCTATTTTTGATTTCGTAAAAAAGTATGAACAAGCGATAAAAGAACTACAAATGAATGAAGAGATGGCGCATAGATATTTAAATGAAGGTTTTAGTGGTGGAGAGAAAAAAAGAAATGAAATTTTACAACTAAAAATGTTAAAACCTAAAATTGCTTTATTAGATGAAATAGATTCTGGACTTGATATTGATGCGCTTAAGATTGTCGGTGAAAATGTCAGTAAAATGGTTAAGGAAGATAACTTAGGTTGTATCTTAATTACTCATTATGAAAGAATTTTAGATTATATTAATCCAACTTTTGTTCATATTATGGTTGATGGAAAGATTTTATTAACTGGGACAAGAGAATTAGTTAAAAAGATTGAAGAACATGGTTATGAATGGATAAAAGATGAATTAGGGATTGATTTTGAGGAAGAATAAGATGGAAATTATTATTAAAGATCATCAAATTAAGGGATTATTACCTAATGGTGTTACTTATAAAGATAATGTATTATACTTTAATAGAA